>CAZJLZ010000460.1:0-6910 GCA_964546775.1 uncultured Cryomorphaceae bacterium
CCCACACCGATGATGTCGGAAATCCGGAATACAACCTGAATCTTTCGAATGCTCGTGCTGCGTCCGTCATCGACTATCTCATAGCGAACGACATCAGGCCAACGAGATTGATAGGAGTAGGATACGGTTCTGTAATTCCTATAGGCGATAACAATACGGATGAGGGAAGACAAAAAAACCGAAGGGTTGAATTTAAAGTTGTTTCTACGCATTGATATAAACAAGAAACCGAAAAATGAAATTCTACTGCAAATTCTTGATATTGATGATGGCTGCTTCTATCGGAATACCAGGCTTTTCTCAGCCTGTGCCGGCAGAAGAAGAAAACATTCCGTTCCTGGTTACTTTCGGCGCCAACAGTGTAACCAGTTGGGGAGATGACGATTTTTCACAAACCTTCTTTTTTGTAGTTCCCGAAGACAACATCACCCCAATTTATATACGGGTTTTTGATCCTGAAACGGGAGGAAAAAATGACGAGCAAAAAAATGAATGGAATACCAACATGCGCTTTTCTGTTTATGGCGGAAAAGAATGTATAACACATCCGGATGCTACCAGTTCTGAGCCTACCGGAAACTACAAAAGTGGAAATCTCCTCGCAGCGAAAGTTTTCGGAGAATCTGATAAATACGATAATCAATGGTACTCTTTCGGGCCATTCAATCCTACCGAAGGTGAACTTGTACCGAAATACGGCGGTTATGTTTATAAGGTCATTTGTGACGGAGTAACCGGCGATGATGGAAACCTGTACCGGTATTTCCTCAGTAGTCAGCCAAACGACAATGTTCCTGTAGAGGGCGGAAATGCCTTTACCTATGAATATACTTTTCGGCTCCACGACGACCCATTACAGGTTTCCCACATCTATCCTTTCATCGACGATAAAGTAATCTCCATCAAGCAATCAAATTTCGACTGGGATCTGGACGGGGTAATTAAAATAGTTTCTAAAGCTAAACCCGGACTTGAAATCGAGACTTCTGCAGATGACCAATGGAGTTCCAGTGAACACAAAATTGTTGATCGCGAACACAACTCTTCTCTTGACATTCAGTTCATCAAAAGCAAAAACACTATTAAAAACAACAACGTAGTAATCGCTGTTCGAAACCAATATGGAGAATTTCTGCCATTTTATACGGTGCCGATCGGAGGAATTCCCAAATATCAACCGGCCATTAAAGTGGTTAAGAAATAATCCAAATTGAAAAGATTCCTCATTATATTCTTTCTGTTTAGCAGCGTAGCCACGTTTTCGCAGTCCTACAGCTTCCACAACTTTAATGTAGAAGACGGGGTTTCGCATCCGTTTATTTACGACATCGCGCAAGACGACAGAGGATATTTGTGGATTGCAACCGGTGAAGGATTGTGCAAGTTCAATGGATTCCATTTCAAGAACTACTTCACCGCCAACGGACTGACGGAAAATTTCGTAAGCACTCTATTCAAAGGCCGGAAAGGCAGACTGTGGATGGGACATAATCAAGGTGGATGTACCATTTTCGAGAAAGGTAATTTCATTCAGCTAAAAACCACGAAACACTTTAACAGTGTGATTCGGGCTATACGCGACGATGAAAACGGAAACACCTGGTTGCTTTCGCAGCACAGCGGAATCATCAAGGTGAATCCCAAGGATGAAATCACCGCATTTACTACTCCTTTTGCGCAATTGTTGCTTTTCGATTTCAGAATCACCGATAAAAATCAGATGTTGGTTGCCACCAACGAAGGCCTATATCTCTATCTCCTCCAGGGCGACAGTTTGGAGCCTGTATTTGAAACCATTGTCAGCGATATCCCGATGACCAAAATCAACTGCGTTTCGCCCGGTAAACTTCCAGGACAGTATTATGTAGGCACCGAAGATGAAGGCGTCTATATGGTTCAGGTTCGAAGCAATAACCGGGTGGTGGTAACGCCTGTTGGTACAAATCTTCAGCTTGAGCAATACAACGTGCAATCTGTTCTGGAAGATCCTGACAACAGTCTATGGATCGGTACTTTTGGAAACGGCCTGCTGCACATATCACCACTCCAACAAAGTGATAAGTATCAGGTTATCAGCAAATTCAGTGAAGACAATGGAATGGGTTCCAACGATATCAAAACCGTTTTCCGTGATCGTGAAGGAAATATCTGGGCAGGGAAATTTGGAGGAAACTACGATGCCGGCGGTATCTCAAGTCTAAGCAACAATGCATTTGTATTTTATGAAAACCCACTGGCGGAAAATGAAGGTTATTACTCCGTTCACAACCATGAACAAACTTACTGGATGGGTTTGAGAAACGCTGTGATGATGGTTGACTCGGGGAATTACAAAACACCCCGTTTATTCACGGATGTTCACGGATTGCCTGCGGATATATACTCTTCTATTTTTGTCGATTCCGAATATGGCGTATGGGTTGGATCCTCCACCAATGGGTTGTTTTACAAGTCGGCCTATGACACTCTTTTCCATGCAGTTGAATTATCAGATGACCGGCTGAGTCTGGCCATCAACGATATCACCGGAAGTGACACGCACGTATGGATAGCAACCAAAAACGGAATCTATGAAATCCTTCGGGAAGTCGGTGCGATAGCCTATTACAACAAGGAAGATGGATTGGAGCACAACGTCATCAAATCATTGTACCTCGACAATAAAAATAATCTCTGGTACTGCACAGCTTCATCTTACCTCAGTTATATTAAGAATGGCAAAATTGTAAACATTGTTATTTCAGAAGACCAGCGTGTCCATGATCAAGTGGCCATTACTATGGACAATGATGACAACATCTGGCTGGCAACCAATGGCAGTGGCTTGTTTATTTTCGATTATGAAAGCATCAAAACCATTAATGCCCAGAGTCATGGACTAAAATCTAATTTCTGTTACAGCGTTGAAATTGACTCCGAAGACAAGGTTTGGGTGGGACACAAAGGTGGCCTGAGTTGTTATAATCCAAAAAACGATCAGATTCAAATTATTGATCAATCTCAGGGAATGTTTTTCGATTTTCAACCCAATGCCGTGTCCGAAGACGACAATGGTGAAATATGGTGGGGGACGAACAAAAACCTGGTCCGATACAATCCATCAAAAGACCTTCACAACAGTATTGCCCCGATTATCAATATTGAAACGGTGAGTATTGAGGATTCACTCTATACCACCGACGACATCGATCTTCCGTCTGGTCAATACAAAGTAAAGTTCGAATTTCTGGGCCTCAGCTTCAGAAAGTCAAATGAAGTTACTTACCAGTACATGCTCGAAGGACATGACCGCGAATGGCAGGATGTAACTGAAAACAATGAAGCCAATTACAGCCGTATTGATCCGGGAACATATACGTTCAAGGTAGTCGCTTTCAATAGTGACGGAATTAAATCGCCCCTTCCAGCCGAGGTGCACATTTTTATTGAAAAACCATATTGGCAACAGTCGTGGTTTATTGTTATTTCGGCTATTCTGACTGTTATATTGGTGATCTCGCTAATAAAATTACGCGACAGGCGACAACAAAGGATCAGACGATACCTGAAAAAGAACCTCGACAACCGAACCCGTGAGGTACAAGCAAAAAGCATTGAACTCGAAAAGAAGAACAAAGACATTACTTCCAGTATCCACTACGCAAAAAAAATCCAGGATGCTACCCTTCCTGATCAATGGAAATTGCAACAGTATTTTCCGAATTCATTTATCTATTACAAACCCAGGGATATTATCAGCGGAGACTTTTACTGGTTTAAGGTAAAGGGTGACAAACTCATTGTGAGCGTTGCCGACTGTACAGGCCACGGTGTTCCGGGGGCACTTCTGAGTATGATCGGTTCCACAAAAATGAACGACATTATCAGCAATTCCGAAATTGACGGACCACACAACATCATGCGCAAACTGGATGAGGAATTGCGTTTGGTACTTCAACAATCTTCCCTGTCTACCGGACCTCAGGACGGAATGGATGTAGTGATCTGCGAAATTGACCTGAAAACCAGCTGGGTACGTATATGTTCTGCAATGAGCAACGTGTATATAGCTTCTCAGGATGAAGTACTAAAAATTGACGGTGACCGCAATTCCATTGGCGGTTTTAATGTGGGACAAGCGAAAAACTTTACACTACACGAGCAACAAATGAAAGCCGGTGATACTTTATACCTCACCAGTGATGGCTACCAGGACCAGTTTGGGGGCAAAAAAGGGAAGAAACTCAAGAGAAGTGGATTCGTTTCTTTGATCCGAAAAATAACTTCCCGTTCTGCCAAAGCACAGCAAGAGGCCATTCAGAAACATTTCGATGACTGGAAAGGTGATCTGGATCAAGTGGATGACGTGTTATTAATCGGTCTGAAATTTTAGGCAATCCATAACTTGCTGACCGAGCGAAATTCCAGTTCAAAAAGACGACCATTGCAAAAACACCGACCAAATTTGTAATTTGGTCAAATGCGAATATCGGTGCTGATCTTTTTTGTATTGAGTAATTTGCTTGTTCAGGCCCAGCAAAGCGGAGTTCGATTTGTGGAAAACAAAGGGCAGTGGGAACAACAGGTTCTTTTTAAAGCTGAAATCCCGGGAGGCAGTTGTTATCTTGAAAACGACAGGTTTACGTTTAATTTTCTTGACAGCGAACAACTTTTTCGGCGTCATCAGGCACATATTGGCGAACCGGTTGAAACGCCCCCCGAAGAATTTCTCCGCGGCCACGCTTATCAGGTGTTATTTAAAAACTGCGAACAACCGGTTCTGCAGACAAAGAATCCCTCACAAGATTATTTCAATTATTTTCTCGGTAGCGATCCTGCAAAATGGGCTTCTTTTGCGAGAGCGTACAATAGTATTACTTTGGAACAACTTTATCCGCTCACTGACCTGAAAGTGTACACCTCAGGAAGCAATGTGAAATACGATTTTGTGATCCAACCGGGTGGAAATCCTACGATAATCAGTCTCGAATACCTCGGGGTTGACAATCTTAAAATCAAAAAAGGAGTACTGATCGTCGAAACCAGTGTGAATGAAGTCATAGAAGCGAAACCTTTTGCATACCAACTCAATAACGGCAAAATTCAGGAAGTGGAATGCGGGTATTGGCTTTCCGAAAATACCATTGGTTTTGAAGTTGGGAATTATAATCCGGCACTGCCACTTATAATCGATCCTGAATTAAGTTTTTCGACCTATTCCGGAAGTACAGCAGACAATTTCGGATATACTGCCACCTTCGATCAGGAAGGATTTCTTTATTCGGGTAGTTCGATTTTTGGAAACGGCTACCCCACCACATTGGGTGCTTATCAAACTTCATGGGCCGGCGGAACCGGTTCGGGCACTTTGGTGGGAACAGATATAGGCATCACCAAATACGACACCAGCGGAACAGCACTGGTTTACTCGACATATATCGGAGGGTCGAGCGATGAATTACCGCATAGCCTTATTGTCAACGAACAGGGAGAATTGTATGTTTACGGTACAACCAGTTCGTCAGATTATCCGACCACTCCCGGAGCCTTTGATCAAAATTTTGCCGGTGGGTCATCATTTGCTCCGTCGGGAGTCGGTGTGGATTACATCAACGGATCAGACATTATTGTTTCAAAACTTTCAGTCACCGGAACGGATTTGCTCGCGTCTACTTTTATTGGAGGCTCAGGAAATGACGGTGTAAGCACCAGTTCCGGTCTGAAATTTAATTACGCCGACGAAATGCGCGGCGAAATCCTTTTCGATGATGACGGCGATGTAATCATTGCAAGCTCAACGCTGAGCTCGGATTTTCCGGTAACTGCAGGCGCATATCAAACCAGCATTGGCGGCAATCAGGATGGTTGTATTGTGAAGCTGGATGCCAATCTTGAAAATTTATTGGTGGGCACCTATCTCGGCGGAATGCAACCCGACGCTACGAATGCGGTAGACATTGACAGCAATAACAATATTATCGTCACCGGAGGGACCGTGTCCACCAATTTTCCGACTACTCCCGGCAGCATTTCTACCTCCTACAGCGGCGGTACTGCTGATGGCTATGTAACTGTTTTGAATGAAGACCTTTCACAGGTTTTGTATTCAACATTTTACGGCACCAATCAATACGATCAATTGTATTTCGTGCAACTCGATAACGACGACAACATTTATGTCTACGGCCAGACACGTGGGCCCGCCGGAGCTTTGATACAAAATGCTGCATATAATATAAGCAACGGTGGAATGCTGGTCGCCAAATTTGAACCTGACTTATCCGATGTTATCTGGTCTACCCGTTTCGGAAGTGGCACCAGCGTCAATCCAAATCTCTCTCCGGCAGCGTTTCTTGTAGATGTATGCAACAAAATTTACCTGAGTGGCTGGGGTGGTCAAACCAACGTTTCTTCAAACTCCAATACCGGCTTTACCACCGGCCTTCCCGTTACGCCCGATGCTTTTCAGAGTACCACCGATGGCAGCGACTTTTACATCATGGTTCTGGAAGAAGATGCTTCGGCCCTCACCTACGCCTCCTTTTTTGGCGGGGACCAAAGCAACGAGCATGTAGACGGTGGCACCAGTCGTTTCGACCGAAGCGGAAAGATTTATCAATCTGTTTGTGCAGGTTGCGGAAACAACGACGACTTCCCGATTTGGCCACCCAATGATGCCTGGTCACCAACCAATCAAAGCAATAACTGCAACAACGGGGTTTTTAAATTTGATTTCGGACTTCCGATAACCGTAGCACAATTCTCGGTCAGTGATGTTTGTCTGCCGAATCAGGTATCCGTCAATAACCTTAGCAGCGGAGCTGCAGAATACAACTGGTTCATAAATGGCGAATTGGTCAGCAATGAAAACAATCCCGCTCTTGATTTCGACGAACCCGGTTCCTATACAATTACGCTTACTGCATTCAAC
>CAZJLZ010000461.1:0-2832 GCA_964546775.1 uncultured Cryomorphaceae bacterium
CTGTTTTAAGAAATCCTCGCTTTGGATCTGAGGCCCCGTAAACGATTTTATCAATTTGGGTCCAGAAAGCTGCTCCGGCACACATGACGCAAGGCTCGAGGGTGACATACAACACACATTCATTGAGGTATTTGTTTCCAAGATGTTCGGATGCTGAAGTAAAAGCCTGCATTTCGGCATGAGCCGTAAAATCATTTAGCCGCTCTGTAAGGTTGTGCCCACGCGCTACTACGGTTCCTTTGCACACGATGACTGCGCCGACAGGTATTTCATCAAGGTCGAAGGCTTTATGTGCTTCGGCCAGGGCAAGTTTCATAAAGTGTTCGTCGGATTGTACAGAGAGCATTTGTGTCGACTTGAGAATGTCAAAATTACTAATTTCGCGGGCCTAACGGCTCAAGCAATTATCCATGTACAGAACACACCATTGCGGAGAAATCCGCCTTTCTGATGAAGGAAAAACAGTCACACTCGCGGGCTGGGTTCAGCGATCGCGCGATCTTGGCGGCATGACTTTCATCGATCTTCGTGATCGCTACGGATTGACGCAACTGGTTTTTAATTTGGAGGAAAATGCTGACTTATGCCTTCAAGCCAGAAAGCTGGGGCGGGAGTTTGTCGTTCAGGTTTCCGGAAAAGTGATTGAACGCACCAGTAAAAACGCGAAGATGCCGACGGGTGATGTAGAGGTAATAGTATCGTCGCACACAGTTCTCAATGCCAGTGTTACTCCGCCTTTTACCATCGAAGATGAAACAGATGGTGGAGAAGATTTGCGCATGAAATACCGCTACCTGGATTTGCGTCGACTTCCGTTGCGAAAAAATCTGATGTTGCGCCACCAGCTTTCGATTGAAACGAGAAAATTCATGGACAACGCTGGGTTTCTGGAAATAGAAACACCGTATTTGATTAAATCCACTCCCGAAGGTGCCCGCGATTTTGTGGTTCCAAGCAGGATGAATGCCGGGCAATTTTACGCGCTTCCACAGTCGCCGCAAACATTTAAGCAGTTGCTGATGATTTCCGGCTTTGACAAATATTACCAGGTGGTAAAATGCTTTCGCGACGAAGACTTACGCGCCGATCGTCAACCGGAGTTTACACAAATCGACTGCGAAATGGCTTTTGTTGAACAGGAAGACATACTCAATCAATTCGAATCTCTCGTTCAGCACCTTTTCCGGTTTGTGAAAAAAACTGAGATTGGTAAACTTCCGAGAATGACCTATGCCGAGGCAATGGAAAAATACGGATCGGACAAGCCTGACATCCGTTTCGGCATGGAATTTCAGGATTTGGCACCCGTTGCGCAAAACAAAGGATTCAATGTCTTTGATCAGGCAGAATGCGTATTGGGGATTGTTGCAACTGGCTGTGCTGAATATTCCAGAAAACAACTGGATGCCTTGACTGATTGGGTGAAACGCCCGCAAATCGGAGCAAAAGGATTGGTGTATTGTAAATGCAACGACGATGGCAGCTTCAAGTCGTCGGTAGATAAGTTTTTTGATCATGAGGCGCTTAGCTCTTGGGCAGCGCATTGTGGAGCTAAACCGGGAGATTTGATTCTCGCGCTTTCCGGTGACCTAAATACCACCCGAAAACAACTCGGAGAACTTAGATTGCACATGGGTACAGAACTCGGATTGCGTTTGCCAAACGATTTTAAACCGTTGTGGGTGGTCGATTTTCCATTGCTCGAATGGGATGAAGATACCAGACGTTTTCACGCGATGCACCATCCGTTTACTTCTCCGAAAAAAGAAGATTTCGAATTGTTGGAAACCGATCCGGGAAAGGTTCGCGCCAATGCATATGATATGGTGATCAACGGTGTTGAGTTGGGCGGAGGATCGATTCGTATTCATGATAGAGGCCTTCAGTCCCGAATGTTTGACCTGCTCGGCTTCACTCCCGAAGACGCTAAAGCACAGTTTGGTTTTCTCATGCAGGCGTTTGAATATGGTGCTCCTCCGCACGGTGGAATTGCATTTGGATTCGACCGGATGTGTGCTCTTTTTGGAGGAACGGATTCCATTCGTGATTACATCGCCTTTCCAAAAAACAACGCTGGTAGAGATGTGATGATCGATGCACCGGCTTCAATTGATGCAGAGCAACTCAAAGAGCTCAATTTGCGGTTGTCGGAAACCCCGGTAAAGGAATAGTACTTCTTCTTTACGTATGGTCAACCTGCATTCAGGTTGCTTTCCCTATTTTAGAGTCATGTTGATCCGGGTTTTACTTTTGGCTTTGTTCATGATGGCTGTGCTCAATTCATTGGCGCAGGAAGACAAGGCTGAAAAAGACTTCTACCGGTTGATGGGTGCACAGATCAACGCCGGAAGTATTTTCGCTCATTCGTCAGATGTTGAAAATACCGCAGGGTCGGTTCCTTTTGGTTTTGAACTGGAGTATTCGAAAAGAAAGCTCAGCGAAGAGACCTGGAACATCTGCCACTGCTATCCCACTTCCGGATTTATTCTCGGGGTTACCAATTATGATAATTCTGTGCTTGGAGCGGGAGTTCATCTGGCTTATTTTCTGGAACACACATTCCTGCCTTTTAGTTGGTGGAGTCCTGTTTTGCGTGGAACAGCGGGACTTTCTTATTCGACGAATCCGTTTCATTCCGAAAAAAATCCGGACAATCAAAGTTATAGCCTGCCGGTAAATGCTTTTCTTCAATTACAACTTGGTGCCAATTTCAGGATTTCTGAAACCGGCATATTGTCCATAAAAGCCGGATACAATCACATTTCCAACGGAGGAATTCAGGAACCCAATAAAGGCATTAACTGGCCACACCTATCGGCCGGATATTTGCAT
>CAZJLZ010000462.1:0-5109 GCA_964546775.1 uncultured Cryomorphaceae bacterium
ACGATATCATCCAGTTTTTCAGTACGCTGTACTACCGCTGCTGCTGATATTCCTTCATCATTCCACCCAATAATATTTCCTTTCCTCCAAAGAGAAAGCGCCTGATTTACGCGTGAAAATTGTTGAATGGCCAATATTTCCTTTTCAAAGGCTTCTTTCTGTAAACGCAGACGATCTGCCGGATCGGTAGCTGCGCTGGCCAGTGTTCTCAATTCGACGGCTTCTGCACGTAATGTTATGGCCGCGTTCTGAGCGTCGGCAGCATTTCGCAGATCCGACTCATCCAAACCACCAGGAGGTGCTGAAATCAACAGTTCCAAAACTTCGGTATTGCTGATTTCGTAATAATCGATTTCCCGCCGGTTGGCATCAGCAACCCGTTTTTGCAGCGACAGTTCTGTTCGCATCAACGTCTGCAATTCAAACTGCGCCTCCGGATCGAGTGGTTGCACTCCATGAGTCCGCACAAAATCGGCCATTCTCAGCTGATGCCGCTGCAAATCTCCTGCGATGGTCTCCATATCGAGCGAAGCGTTCAGCGATTTGTAAACGAGGTTGTTGATTTCACCAAAAACGGTGTAATCGTCCAGATCTCCAACAATACGCTCGTCGTTCTTAATAAAATTACCGAGCGCTTCCTGAAATTCTGCATCCGTAATAACCGGCGCGACTTCCTGTGAAACGTCTGGAGTATCTACGGTTTCCAGGGAAGTATCTTCTACCTCTTCTATTGGAGTTTCATCGGTATCAGTAGACGAATCCACAGTCTCAACCAAAGGATCACTTGTTGCGTCTTTCAGTTGTTCAGCGCGGGCAAAGAGCGATTCGTAGGCTATCACTTTTTCCTGCCGGACCGTCTGAAGTTGTTGAATCGTTTCCTGAATTCCCTCCTTTTCCTGATTGGTAGTGGCTGCATCCATAGTAGAAACCATTTCTTCCAACCGATCGTCCAATTTGTCGACAACCGACTGCTCAAGTCGTGCTTTTTCGAGTGTTTTAGAATATGGATCCTGCTCAGCAAGTTCGATTTCCCAATATTTCCGGACATAATCGCTGTCCACCTCTTTAGTGATAAGCGTGTTTTCAGTAGCAAATTCTCCTCGCCTTATTTCCACCAATCGCATTTTATTCAACTGCACTTCTCTTGCTTTAAGCTTGCGGATCTGTTGCAATTGACTGATAGAATTTGCAATCTTCAATTGTTCTTTCGGCGGCGATTCTTCTGCTATTTCACTAAAAGCCATAGTCTGCTCATCAATCTGGTCAATCAGTGCCTGATGCAACTCCGTTTCCATTGCGACTTTTTCTTTCTCGTCAATCGGTGAATCCTTGATCTTCCTGAGCGCGGCTTCATAACCAGGGTCAATGTCCTTATAACCGATTGATTCGGCAGCCGGAACTTCATCGGCAGTTTTTGGCATTTTTGCCGGCTCCGACTCCTGTGATTCACGATCTTCGGAAACAATGCCACTGGCCTCCATTAATATTTCTGTGCTTGTTTTTGGAGTGCCTCCCTGTTCTGATACGAGAATATTTTCGCTGAATGCGATGTCTTCGGCCATTTGCCGTCGCAACATCTGCATAAGCTCCAGATCGCGGGCTTCGGTTTCTTTGAGTTCATTAGACGGAATTTCTTCGAGACGCGCAATGCGTTCATCCATCTTTGAAATGAACTCACGATCAAGGTCATTTTTTCTGCGAATGGATTGTTCGCGATTCAGTTGTTTCTCAGCAAGGGCCTGAAGTTTTGCCTGGTATTCCGGATCGATTTCATCGTAAATCGGGTCTTTCTGAACAATTGTTTGGGTCAGGCGATCAGAAGATGCCGTTGACAACGTGGAAGCTGGTTCCGGTTCAACTTCCGCGGTAATGGTATATTGTTTTGCTGCTTCCGTTTCCAATTCGGCCAACAGTTCTTCGGCCTGCTCAATTTCTTCTACTTTTTTGTATTTGAGTGACTGAAATTCTGCGAGTTTTTTGTCAATGCTGTCACGCTCAGCTCCGGGGTCAAGTTGGGATCGTTCCTGTTCCAGTTCCGTAACTGACTCGTCTATAATGTTCATCCAATCGCGGGCAGCAGCAATTTCTTCTTCGACATCCGTAATAGTTGGTGTCGTTCCACGCTCTTTTGAAGGCGTTGTTGCAGTGGGTTGCGGCAGCTCGTATTTCGACACAAATTCATCGAGATCGGCTTTGTTGGCAAACGCTTCAATGGCTACATTGGATTCTTCTTCAAGGATATCGCGTACCACGGCCATATTGAATTCCATGCCCATGGTTTCTTCCTCGACGGTTTTGACATCAGCCATCATTTCAGGTATCGCCGCACTATTAAATTGCACTACCTGATCAGGTGGTATATACGTGTCAGTTTGTTGGTTACTGATTTTGTTGTACAGGGCCGCCTGATCGGCCATCCATTCTGCTTCAGCTTGTGCAGGTTCAAGCGTTGAAAGTAATTCCTGAATTTCGGTTTGAAGTTCCTGATAATCTTCTTTCAGCGTCTCAACCTCGCGACGAATGTCGTCTTTATCTTTGCTTTTAGCGGCATCCAGATGCAATTCGCGATTCTTGATGCGCAAGCCTAACGAATTCTCCTCATCGCGCAATTCCTGAGCGCGACGGGCATCGTTCTCAACATCTTTTTTAGCCGCCTGCGCCTGCGCCTGAAGCCTTTCTAATTCGTCAGCTGCACCGAGCTGTTGATTACTCTGACTTACTTCCTGCTCTTTAAGCGCCGTTAGCGCCGAAAGTACTTTTTCCTTTTCTCCGGTTGTCAGTGCTGATTCGAGTTCCCCGGCAAGCGCTTCTACCATTTGCTCTTCGCGCTCTACTTCGTACAATCGCTCGTTTAATTGTTCTGACAACCGTAATGCAACCCTGGATTCTTCGGCAAGTTTCTCTGCGGCAAACTTACTCGCCATGGCTTCCATAAGATATTTGCTGCTTATACTTTCTTCTCCGACTGCATCAGCCAATCTTAAATTATCTTCCGCATCGCGGGAAGCATTTGCTGCACTTTCCTTTTTCCTTTGCGCCAACGTAAATGAATAATTCATTTGCTCACGTATCTCCTCTGATTTTTGAGCGAGCTCGGATTCCCTATTGCGCGCATTTTCCAGTACTTTCTCATTGGAAAGGGATTGAGAAAACCCTGCTTCGAGATAGGCTGCAGACAAATCACCAGATGGTTTGCCTGTACTTTCCTTCGCTGCCAATTCGTCGTAATTTACATCGAGGCCTGCGCGGTTTTTCAGAACCCCTTGAGCGAGAGCATACAAATCAGTATCCAGCGGCTTATCAAAATTATTCTTTATGATGAGCTTTTCTATTGCGTTGTTTTCGGTTAAAGTGAGTTCCTGTGAATAGGCCACCACTTTATCGTTTGGCGGAACCTCAACCATTCCATTGTGCGCCAGTTTGCTTCCTTCGGCATCAACAGTAAATTTATAACGTCCGCTTCTGGGCAAATCGATGACGTAATTACCGGTGGCAGGATCGGTGAAATACCGTCCGATTAAAGCATTGGACGTTGCATCGGTGACTGTAATCTCAGCCGATTGACTGACCCCATCTACCTCTGAAATGAATTGACCTTGTAACAAGACCAGTTGCAACGAATTGGCCGAAACCGCTACACGGTATACATGCATCCGGCCCTGATCACTGCTCCGCGCAGATGCGAAATACGCCAGTTGGTGGTTTTTATCAGTGATGTATAGCAGGTCATCATCGGGTGAATTGACCGCGAAATCAAGGTTTTCAGGAGGTGTGAATGAATCGTCTGCTTCGTTGTAAGTGCTTTTGAACACATCGTATCCACCCATGCTATTGTGCCCTTCCGATGAAAAATAAAAGGTGGTACCGTCCGGGTGCAGAAAGGGATAGTTCTCGTTAAACGGAGTATTGATGTCAGACATCGGCAATGGCTTGGTCCAGCTTCCATTCGGCAAACGGGAAGACCGGTATATATCTCTTCCGTTGCTGCCATCGGATCCGTAGCTCGAAAAGTAGGCTGTGCTGGTATTTCCCGGAAAATACATCAGAAATCTTTCGCCGCTTTTTTGATCATACTTACTCAGCAATTCATCCGGGCACACCAGTACTCTTCCGCCAATGTCGCTGAGATCGTAATTTCGAAAAAACTCGTCAGCACTGGTTTCCACTTTACTAAGAACTGTAACGTCCTTAATATTAGACAACAACTTCAGCCCATTTTTACACTGCTGAATTTCGCGCTGTACATCATACTTTTTATTCTTATCGCCTTCCGTTCGCTGATGATAGATATTGTATGCCATCAGGGCATCGGCAAACTGGTAATTGAGGTGGTAAGCTTTTCCGAGGAAATAATGTACATCCTCCGGAACTCCTTCTTTCCCGATTGCAAACCGAAGGTGTTTAAACGCTTTTTCCTTGTCGGCATCGGCAAAGACAAGGCATGCTCCGTAGCGATAATTGAATTCTGCACTTACCGGATGCAAACTAAGTAGTTGGGAATAACGCTCCATTGCTTCAGCGTATCGATTTTCATCGAACATTTTCTCTGCGAGTTCCTGCAGCTCCTTTTCGGATGTTGGATTGGATTGTGCCTTCAACCCATTTTCAACAGAACAGAAGACAAGTCCACAGAAAAGCAACCACCGGCCAATTTTACCGGATGTCAGGTGTTTTGCACCGCAACTGTTGTATTCTTTGGTTTTGAAATTATTCAAACCTGCTTATAAAATCGTTACGCATTTTTTTGGTACCCAACATGTATGTATAGTCTTCTATTCCTTTTCCTCCGGGAGATTTTCGTTTATCGTCTTTAACCTCTATGAGCAAGTTGTTGAAGTCATTATCAGAAGAAAATACGCGCATCAATCCTCGTTTATAATTGAAGTAAAACCAATTGGCATCGTCGAGTTCAAAGTACATGTGCAATTCGTCTCCCGTTCTGTTTTTCTGAATCTCGATTCTTCCATTGATCTGCCGAAAAACGTTGTTCTTGTTGATATACGCGAGATGCATGGGACCTTCTGACTGAAATGCGCTTTCCAGATCGTTCCACTTCATACTGAGATCAGCGATATAAAAAGTATGAACCAGTTCATCCGGTAATCGTTT
>CAZJLZ010000463.1:0-2534 GCA_964546775.1 uncultured Cryomorphaceae bacterium
ACATCTACAGATACGGTGTACTCGCCATCGGGTACAAGACCATTTACCCATGCCAATCGGACGGTTGGATTTCCGGAACCTCGTGTATATAAGATTTCATTACCATTGTCCGGTATGCCATCAGGATCGAACTTCCAGCGATAGTTGTCAGCACCCAAAATAGTATATGCTGTGATTATATCGCACAATTCATAAGGAACACCCTTAATATTCATAGGATGATATTCAGGTCGGACCTCGGTGGTGGGAACGGAAACAGCGGTGCTGATGGTACATACAACGTCATAATCTCCCCACTGGCCATCAACACGTGCTTTGACACGTACATCATAAGTTGTTCCGAGCTCAATGCCCTCAACCCATAACAGTCGCAGGTGCGGACTTCCAGCCCGATTGTATTCCCCTAAAGCTGTGCCGCCCTGAGGAACAAATTCCCATCGATATACTTCTGCGTTCGCAACAGTTTTACAGGCAATAAAATCGCTCAGGTTAAATCCGTCACCATTGCAGTATGCATCAGCAACTTTTGTATCTGGAACACCGGTAACCAATGGAACTATAACCTGAACCTGAGACTGACAACCTGATCCGTCGGTTACAATGCAAATATATGTTCCCGGAAATACGCCGATAGCCGTTGCCGTTGTCTGCATAAATGGGTCGTTCCATTGGTAAGCGTACGGTCCCTGATCCCCGGTAACAACAACCGATGCAGATCCGTTCGAAAAACCAAGTGTTGCCATTGTACTCGAGGTTTCAATGGTTGTATTGTTTTCTTCGATGGTAAGAAAGAGCGTAACAATACTATCGCAACCCACACTGTTTGTATAAGTCAACGTATATTCTCCGCTTTCTGTGGCGATTTGTCCGTCTGGCGCGATATAACTGTTGCAGGCGGTTTCGTAAATGGTATCGCCAGTAGCTTCCAATATCGTTAAATTTAAGGCTACAACACTATCACAGCCTACCGCGTTGGTCAAAACCTGTTCATAAATTCCGGAACTGGTATAGGTCTCATCGTTTAAAGAATATTCTTCGCAACTCGTAGCTGAAACTTCTGTCACTGTACTGTTGAGTATTGTAAGGGTCAGGGTAATCGTACTATCGCAACCCCCTGCGTTTTCAAGTGTTTGAATATAAGTACCCGTAGAATCGTAAACCATGTTGTTCAAATCAAAAATGTCGCAGGCCGTTGTGTCAATGGTACTGCTACTTGAATTAAAAACTGCTACACTCACGGCATTGGACAAAACACTGCAGCTACCTGCACTGATCTTTCCCCGATACCAGTTATTTCCTGATAGTTCGTATGCGGACAGATCCAGCGTATCAGAATCTTCCCCAAGGAGATCAGTAAATTCAACATTGTCAGTCGACATTTGCCATTGAACTGAGCCTTCGAAACCAGAAAGAACCAACGGAGAAACCGTTCCTCCATCACACAACACCTGATCGCCGGAAGCTGTTCCTGCGGAAATATTTGCGTCGTGAACAAAACCCTGCCAGCTGAGGAAAGGATAGCCATTATTGTCGGTGCTATTGATCCCCCAAATATCTTCGGTACCATTTTGTGTTTCACACTGGAAATCCCATCCCGCATTTACGAAAAGAGCGATTTCTTTTAATTCGGCGGTAATTTTACCGGTTCCTCCGGCTGAAGTCATTTGTCCGGAAGTCGTCGTGTTCCAGTAAGATTGATTCACATTTGCCGGTACGGTAATTCCACCTACCAACCCACCCGTCGCTGAGCTACCTGACACTACACCAACAGCGTATGAGTCATTGATATTTCCGGTGAGCAATCCAACAAGACCACCTGAATTTGAATTGGAAGAAACATTTCCTTTTGCATAGCTATTTGTTATTTCAGAGTTGTTGAGGACCAATCCAACCAGGCCTCCGGCACTGCTTCCGGAAGATTGTGTAATGACAACATTTCCAGTAGCGAATGAATTTTGAATGGTACACGCACCATCGCCGCCAAGTACACCAACCAGTCCACCAACTCCGTTCATACTTCCTGTAACAGTTGCGGTACTCGAACATTGACTAAGCACAGAAGGTGTGGATCCATTTGCATAAACATCTCCGATTAATCCACCTGTACTACTCCAGCCGGAACCAGACTCAGTGACGGTTACAATTCCGGTGGAATGGCAATTGGTCACGAGCGCCCCGGCAACAAGACCGGCAAGTGCACCACTTCCATGAGTGGCGTTTATATGACAACTATTCAACCTGATGTTTTTGAGCTCTCCTCCTCTCACTTCACCAAACAATCCCTGAAAAGACTCCGATCGATCAAGGGAAAGTCCTGTGATTTTATATCCGCCACCGTCATATACTCCGGTAAATGGAATAGAACTGTTTCCAATCGGGCTCCATCCATTTGGATCGTAATAACAGGCATCGGAAGTTAAGCTAGCAACAATATTTGCCTTTTGAACATAATTATAACTCCATCGTGCGGAATTGGCTTCAATCCATCTGAGGTGACCAAAACTTGTAATTTCATATGGAATTGTGGTGCCGTT
>CAZJLZ010000464.1:0-3938 GCA_964546775.1 uncultured Cryomorphaceae bacterium
GTGAAAATCTGCTCCTGAATGAAATTCACCGCCCGCTTCGAAGTTAAAAGCATGTCCATCGAAACACTGAGCGGAAGGTGATTCAAAGTATGGGTCTAACAGAGAGTATACCTGGAATTCGGAATAAGCGGTATCTGAACAAGCGTCGTCTTTTGTAGCTACGAGCATGACTTCATAATCTCCAGGTGCCGAATATGTATGAACCGCATTGAAACTGTTCGAAAATACACCGGGCTCGGCAGGATCATCAAAATGCCATTCATACTGATCTGCATTTTCACTTTCATTGGAAAAATAAATGGTCATGCCCTCGCAAAACTCGGATTGTGACTCAATTGCAGCATTAATGGATGATTCTACACTGATCTCAACAGTTGCTTCATCAGTACAACCAAACTGATCTACTTCCAGGCTTATTGTTTTTAAACCAGGAGTATTATAAAAAACATCCTCCGGATTCTGAACCGAGGAACCGATCGGATCAGCTCCTGAACCGAAGTTCCAATTGAACGTAGTTACATTCGGATTGAAAACACCACTGCTCGTAAAATACCAGAACTGGCCGTCGTTGCAAACATAATCGGCGTCATCGATGGAAACGTCAACAGGATTGAATGCTGAAATTTCCAGATAAGAGGTATCGGCACATACTTCACCGGGGTTGGCCACAAGAGTAACATTATATATTCCGGTGTCAGCATAGGTATATTGAGGTTCAAACTCATTCGAAACTGCTGACGGATCACCGCTTACACCGAAATCCCAGAAAAAAGTATCGGCGTTGAAGCTTTCGTTGGTAAACTGAAAATCCAGACCGGTACAACCACCTTCATCGTCGGGTGCCAAACCAGGAATGGCTGCCAGAGCAGGACTACAGGTGATTACATTGATCTGAAAATCACGTCGGGTTGTACTGAGCAGCACTCCGTCGCGGTACTCAGAAACGCAGATTCCCACAACGTACTGGCCTAACTGAGTAGGTGTTCCTTCAAACAGACCGGTAACAGGATCAATGGAAAATGGAGTAGTCGAAATGATCGGATCATCCGCAGAAAACCCCGCTGCCCAGGAAACCGGAACGTACGGTGGTGCAAAAGCTGGAGTGGGCGCCGGATCCAGCACGGTCCCTCCGTTAAATGGAGTGCACAATTCGTACACCAATTCATCCCCATCCGGCTCTGTAGCGCTGTGGTCAAAAATAAGTTGCTCATTGGCACAAATCGTTGCGGGTGGTAAATCTTCGAATACCGCACTGCTATTACATGGACTATCATTTGCCGGAATATCAATAAAATATGTATTGCCCTGCGTCTCCGGATTGTTGAGATTCAGAATGGAAGGACCACGACAGCACCGCTGATGAACTATGGTGTATCCGACCGGACTTGGAGGCAGTGTCATTACCTGTTCATAAATACCCATCTCGAGGCAAAGGTTCGGTGGATTTACATAACAAGGACCGCTGGCAACAATCGGAATGTCAACGGTTTCAAAACCATTCCAAGAAGTATTTTGGAACAACGTATTGCCCTGATAGATCGTCATGTTGGCGTTAAAGTCAAAAGCAGCACCTGAAGACAGACAATCTCGATAAATTTTTAACGTAATCAGGTATTGGTTGTCGCCCAGACAGGTGTACGAAATTTCGCCCCCAACCAAATGCTCTCCTTTGCTAAAGAGCGAAAGTGTTACAAATAAAATGGTGAATGCTATCCGGAAACTTTTGATCTTCACTTACAGTTTGTTGATTCGGTTAATGTACACATTATAGATCTGTTTTCTGTTCGAAGGGCCGTACAATTTACCAACGTTGTTGTTGACGCTAATTCAACCGCTTTCGTTGCATCTCGCAGATTTTTAATTCGCTGTAAAATTCGTCCCGGTTGCTCTCGACATAATTGCCTGCCGGATTGTCGATGAGGTCTTCAATATACGCCCTCTCGGGAAGAATCTTAGCGCGAATGTGGTGCATCTCAAAATGAGCACCAATGATCTTCAGCTCGCGAAATTCTTCTTTAGACAAGACTTCGAAAAAAGCGCTACCTCCAACATATTTTCTATAAATGGGAAATGACATACCGTAAAGGTACGTCTTCGGAAATACACCGATTCAGCACCTTGAAATTTTCTATAACTTCGCATGGTGCAGAAAAAAAACACCGAACAAGCAGTCAGCGAACTCAAAACCGGAGATTTCGAAAAAGCTTTAAAAAGCTTCAATTCACTGATCGAAAGCGTGAACGATGACCCGGATCTCTTTTCCTACCGGGGAGTTGCATTACTCAACCTCAATCGGAAAAAAGAAGCGCTGGTTGATTTTAATAAAGCGGTATCGCTACAGCCGGATTACAGCTACCGATATGCTTCCAGAGCCTTTGCCAAAGACGCGATGGGAGATCTTGCCGGGGCTATTGAAGATTATAATAAAGCGATAGAACTCGATCCTGAAGACGCCATTGCGCACAACAACCTCGGGCTTTTGATCGAGAAATCGGGCAATCAATCAACAGCCAAAAAACATTTTGAATCGGCCGATGAACTCATGGACAAATTCTTTGGTTCGTCGATTAATGAGTCCGGTCCACGACCCGGTGACGGAATATCCTTGGAGCCTCAGAAGCTGAAACCCGACCCAAAGAAAGTGGACAGCACCATGTACTGGAACCAGCTCACGCGCATTTTCACTTCTAAAAGTGAATTCAAAAAATTCGTCGCATTCATTTTCAAAGGTCACAAAAACACAGATGTCTGATACTTTTTTGGGGCGCGCTGCAGCCCGCGTGCTAGAGTTCAGCGGCAACGAACCCGAAACAGTAGCTGTTGTTTTACCAAGTCAGCGTGCGGCGGTATATTTCCGAAAACATCTTTCCGAACAGGTTACCCAGATTCAGTTTACTCCGCAGTTGCTCACGCTCGACCGGTTTGTTCAGGATTTTACTCCGCTGGAATCCGCCGATCAAATCGAATTGCTGTTTTTACTCTACCAGAGCTACATTGCTATCTGGCAGGCGGATGCTGAACCGTTTGACCGGTTTCTGAAATGGGCTCCCCTGGCGCTCGCGGATTTCAGCGAGGTTGACGCTTATCTCATCGATCCGAAAACTTTTTTCCGGGATCTCACCAACCTGAAAGAACTCGATGAATGGAGTCTCAACGCAGAAGAACTCACCCCCACCCAACAGAATTATGCATGGTTCTGGAAGAAACTCGGCGAACTCTATTTCCACTTTACCAAATCTCTCAAAGAATCAAACCTTGCTTACAGCGGAATGCTGTTTCGAAGCGCGGCCGAAAATATTGAAGCACAAAGCGATCAAATGAGTTACCGGCGCGTGTTTTTCTGCGGATTCAATGCGCTGTCGCGATCCGAAGAAAAAATAATGCAGCACTTTGTAGAACTTGGAAAGGCCGAAATGCTGTGGGATGCCGACAAATTCTATATCGACTTTCAGCAACACGAAGCCGGAATGTTTCTGCGCAAAAATTTCAAACGCTTTAACGGCGAAAACAACTGGATCGGCCATACACTCGAAGACCAAAACAAAACCATCACGATTGCCGCGACCCCAAATGAAGTAGCCCAAACCGATTTGATGTCGGAACTGCTGAAACAAATGCCCGATCGATCACAAACCGCAGTGGTTCTCGCCAATGAAAATCTTCTTTCTCCTGTGCTGAATGCGATTCCCGAGGAAGTGGAACGCGTGAACGTTACCATGGGATTCAGCACGCGATACAGTCCGTTACACAGCCTGTTTGATTTGTTGTTTGAATGGATGAACTCGCGTACCGAAGATGGTCGCTACTATTACCAACACGTGCTTCGGTTGGTCGGTCATCCTTACCTTCAGTTTTCAACTGATTTTGCGAAAGCTTCGAGAAAACTGGTCACGGCCATCAAAAACAAAAAAC
This sequence comes from uncultured Cryomorphaceae bacterium, assembly GCA_964546775.1. Classification (GTDB taxonomy): domain Bacteria; phylum Bacteroidota; class Bacteroidia; order Flavobacteriales_D; family SKUL01; genus SKUL01. The sequence continues at coordinate 3,913 of CAZJLZ010000464.1, forward strand.
TCGTATTTCTGAGTCCCGAGGCCATC
>CAZJLZ010000465.1:0-9608 GCA_964546775.1 uncultured Cryomorphaceae bacterium
AATTATCTCACAACAGTTACTGTTCCTTGTTTTTCGATCAATTTTCCGTTGGTAGTTTCTGCTTTAATAGAGTAGACATATACTTCATTCTGGCTGTAGTGTGTATAAGCTGGTTCTGCACCGTCCCATTTCACCTCCATACTGTTTGATTTGAATACTTCCTGACCGTATCGGTTGATGATCACCAGGTCGAAAGATACAATATTGAAGCCTTGGATATTGAACAGGTCGTTAATGCCATCCTCGTTGGGAGTAAAAGAAGAAGGGATGTAAATTTCTCCTTCGGGCACCGCTACAACGGTAAATGTATCCTGGCAGCCGAGCGAGTCGGTTACCTCGAGGGTAACGGTATATTCCAGCACATCATCGTAGCTGTGCACAGGATCGGTTTGTGTAGATGTGTTTCCGTCACCAAACTCCCAGAAGTAATACCCGGGTGTAGAGCGGTTGTTCAGTTCAATGGTATAGAAGTTCCCGTAGAAAATGTCAAATACGGCATTAACCTGGCTTACCACTACGGTGGTTGAACCGGTAATGTATCCGTCGCAGGCATCGTACACCTGTACAGTGTATGCTTGTGTGTCGTATGTTTGAACGCTTACTTCGGGTCCGTTGATAGAACTCGAGCTCCAGGTGAAGTCGTAGGGAGGAACGCCCCCATCGGGGTTGGCAAACAATAGTGCAATGCCGCCGTTACACACCAATGTGTCGGGACTCATTTCCAGGGTAAGTTCTGGAATATCAACTACGATGGTAACTTCATCCTGGCTTACATTGCCGCATTCATCGGATACGGTGAGCGTGTAGGTGGTTGTGCTGTAAGGGTTGATATTTAAACCAAAAGCATCACCTACAATCTGGTCGCCGGTTTTGGTCCAGACGGTGGTATAATCTCCGTAACCTCCTGTAGCCGATCCTGCCAGGTCTACAAAAGTGTGGCACGAGTTTACAGTTTGGTCAGGGCTGGCATCCACAATAATTTCGAGTTCAGTAACCGTAACCAACGTTGAGTCAACTGCCTGATTTCCGCAGATATCGGTTACTTCTACCACAATATATGATTCGATAGGAGTATTGAACCAAATGCTGTTTTCGGGTCCTGAAGCCAATCCGCCGGTGGTTGCTGCCCACCAGTCGTAGGTATATCCGCCGGGGATACCACCTTCCACGGTGGCTTCTACCATAACCGAGTCGAAGCAATGTTCCAGCACGAGCGGTGGACCGGCATCCACAGAAATATCAACGGGTGGAACAGAAATGGTCAGGGAGTCGGTGTGGGTACTTCCGCAGGCATCTGTTCCAACAAAATAGATGGTAGAAGTTCCGCCCAACGGAGAATAATCGAGCGATTGGGTATCACCAATCAATTCATTTCCGTTGTACCATTCGAAGCTGTATACACCGTTTCCACCTGAAATTTCTCCTTCGAGTTCGGCAAGCTCAAGACAGGTGTTGATGGTAATGTCATCGCCGGCATCTACCTCTACATCAGGATAGGTTGGTACGTTCACGGTAATCTGCCCGGTGACGGGTTCCATTCCGCAGGTATCGCCCACGGTAACGGTGTAGGTGGTGGTGACTTCAGGAGCTACGGTAATTTCCGGATCGGTAGAGCCATTGTCCCATTCGAAGGTATACACACCGTACCCGTTGGAAGGAATGGGCCCGATGGTAATTTCTTCTCCACAATCATCTACCGCGACATCTTCAAATTCTGCCTCCAGCGGATCTACGGTTCCGACCCAGAAGTTAAATTCACTGGTGAGTACATCACCGCTGCATTGCGAAGCGATATTGGTGATGGTAATAATGGCTTGCATCATACCGGTCACATCGGCACCGGGAGGTACGGTAAGCGGAAAAGTTACGCTCGATTGATTTTCTTCAAATACAATGCTGTCGGGAAGTTCGGTGTAATGAACCCCGTTGATGGCATCTCCGCTGTATTCCAGGTAAACCACTTCAACAAGTGTTGTATCACCGGGTCGTTCAAAAGTCAGGAAAGCCTGTCCGCACCCATCGTACAGCGTACTGTCGTTCACACCAACAGGAATTTCAAGAGAAGCATCAATGTAAAGGTTCGATTGAAAACTGGCGGCCTCGATGATGACTCCGGAATCCAGTGCCGTGTCAGATGCATCGGCAATAGCCAGTTTGATGTGGTAGGTTTCTCCGCAAGTTACCGCTGCAAAGGCGGTAATCGTTACCGTCATCCCGGGGAATTGAATGTCGTCAGGATCCATAACATCAGGCCATGTAGGATTATTGGATACAAAAAACTGACTATCTTCCATATAGTTCGGGTTGGCATTTAAACAGTTTGCACTATTAGCTGGAATACCTGAATTAATGGTATTAACCCCGATGAAGGTGTCCGAATTGGGTATCAATGCAATATTCTGAGCATTGTTTGAAAAAAGTCCACCACCATCTATTCCCGGGCCACTAATAAAAAATCCGAATGGATCATTATAGCTGGAACAGGTAAAACTCGGATATTCATGTGACATAAACACAAATCGAATCTGAAGGGAGTCTCCGGTTGGAATAAAGTCAAATTCAAGAATTGCACAGTTGTTCACGCTAAAGCTTGTTCCTCCAAAATTTGCTAGCGTGTATAGATCAGAATCTCCAGGTAAATTGGTGATAGGATCACTGGGAACACCAGCAATTTGTCCAATTGGACCACTCGCCATTGCAATTCCGTCGTCAAAATCAACATAAGCGCTCGGACCATTGTACCGGCCAATTTGGGAATTGAGTATATTTCCGGGTTGGCCGTTGAAGGTGACATTCATTGCTGTAATTCCTTCTCCAAGCAAAACCTCCTGAACCAACTCAGTGGGCGTCATGGTTTGGTCTATTGTGACCTGAGCCTGAAGTGGTGTAATGAATAAAAGGGCAGTCATAAGGACTGCGAACTTTAGTAAGCTTTTCATAGTTGGTTGTACAATGTTGTTGGTTACTTCTGCGCATATGACGAGAGGCACCCCGTTTTGGTTGTCCGGGTAAAACACAATAGATTTTTGAATTTGATGAATATAGAAGTAATTCCCGACAATTATTCTGGTTGAAGTGAAATTTCGCGAAGCCTGCCACCCTACATTGATTGCTTATATTTGTCTTTCTCCTAATTTGTAAAGACCCACAAGCATCTTTTTTATGACCAATATCGATCAGTTTATAGCGGAAAACCGCGAGCGTTTTCTCAACGAATTACTCGATTTTCTAAGAATACCATCGGTAAGTGCACAACCGCATCATCGGGAAGATGTATTGAAAGGTGCTGAATTTGTGCGAGAGAAACTGTTGCGGGCAGGGGCGACAAAGAGTGAAATTTTCTCAACGGCCGGACATCCTATTGTTTACGGAGAATGTATTATAAACAATCGGGCACCGACCGTGTTGGTTTACGGACACTATGATGTGCAACCTTCAGATCCCGATGATCTCTGGAACAGCCCGCCGTTTGAACCTGTTTTAAAAGACGAAAAGATTTATGCACGTGGCGCGGCAGACGACAAAGGACAGGTCTACATGCACGTCAAAGCCCTCGAGGTGATGCAGGCAGTGGGTGAAATGAAGTGCAACGTAAAATTTATAATCGAAGGAGAAGAAGAGGTAGGGTCTGTGCATCTCGGGCCGTTTTTAGAAGAACATAAAGCAATGCTGAAAGCAGATGTCGTGCTGGTGTCCGATACGGCCATGTTGGCCAACGATGTACCTTCTATTACCGTGGGTTTACGTGGAATGTCGTACCTCGAAGTGGAAGTGATTGGTCCAAACCGCGATCTCCATTCGGGAATATACGGCGGAGCGGTAGCCAACCCGATCAATATCCTCAGTAAAATGATCGCTACACTTGTGGATGACAACAATCGCATAGCCATTGATGGTTTTTATGACAATGTGCGGGAAGTAGATGCTGATGAGCGTGCTGCAATGAATGAAGCTCCTTTCGATCTCGAAGCATACAAAATCGATTTGGGCATTGAGGAAGAAAATGGCGAAAGAAGCTATACGACACTCGAACGTACATCTATCAGACCCTCTCTGGATGTGAATGGAATTTGGGGCGGATACATTGGTGACGGAGCGAAGACGGTTCTTCCGTCAAAAGCAAATGCTAAAATTTCGATGCGATTGGTACCGGATCAGAAACCCGATAGGATTTCAGAATTATTCACCCGCCACATCGAATCGGTGGCTCCGAAATGTGTAAAAGTTAAAGTTAGCTATCACCACGGTGCCGATCCGGCTGTTACCTCACTGGATTCTCCCGGATTTAAGGCTGCATCCAAAGCGATGGAAGACACCTTTGGGAAAACGCCCATTCCTGTTCGTGGTGGCGGGAGTATTCCGATTGTGGCCCTGTTCAAAAACACACTCGGGCTGGATACCATTCTCATGGGATTCGGGCTTGATTCAAATCATATCCACTCACCGAACGAAAATTTCGGACTGTTCAATTTTTACAAAGGCATCGAAACCATACCACGGTTTTACCGGTATTTTGCCGAAATGATGGAGAAATGATGAACTCTCTCCGATTGTTGCTATTGCTGGTAATAGCGGGGTCTCTGCAAGGTTGCCAGTACGAAGATGTAGCTATTTCCGATATCCGCAATTTCGAAATCGAACGGATGGAAGAAAATCGAATCTATTTCTCATTCGATGCGAAAGTCATCAATCCCAATACCTACAGCTTAAAAGTTTCTGCTACCGACCTGGAGTTCGAAATCAACGGAGTGAATATGGGGCTGCTCCACCTTTCTGATGCAGTGAAAATTCCGGCGGGTAACGACGACTATATTCCAATTCATTCTTCGGTAAGTACAAAGGATGCAGCTCAAAATGTACTCTCCATTTTACTCGGCTCGGTTTTCAGCCAGGCTGTTGATATCCGGTTGCAGGGAGAAATTAAAGGAGGAGTTTTGTTTTTTCCGAGGAAAATCCCGATTGATCATTCCGAACGGATTGAATGGGAAGGTTCCTTTAATCGTTGATCTGTTTTGAACTTTTATCTTTAATAAAATTACGGTGTTCAAGCGCTTTCAATTTTCGGCATTTTCATTCTTGATGTTGCTTATGTGTGCCTGTACATCGAATAATGATCCCGAAATGTCTGCAACAAAATCCACGAACCGGCTCTCCAACGAATCAAGCCCTTACCTGCTGCAACACGCGCACAACCCGGTAGATTGGTATCCATGGGGCGACGAAGCTTTTGAAAAAGCCCGTACGGAAAATAAATTGGTGCTGGTCAGTATTGGATACTCCGCGTGTCATTGGTGTCATGTGATGGAACGCGAATCTTTCGAAAACGATTCCGTGGCTGAAGTGATGAACGAACATTTTGTGTGCATCAAAGTCGACCGCGAAGAGCGACCGGATGTCGACCAGATTTATATGAACGCCGTGCAATTGATGACCGGAAGCGGAGGCTGGCCGCTCAATTGCTTCACTTTGCCGGACGGACGACCGGTATACGGAGGAACTTATTTTCCGACGGATCAGTGGGTGAAGATTCTGCACACACTCCACGGGAGCTGGCAGCAGGAACCCGAAAAATTTGAGGCTTATGCAGAGCAACTTACTCAGGGAGTTCGTGAAAGTGAATTGGTGCAATTGAATAAAAACGATAGCGCTTTCTCGGCCGATACTTTGGAGGCGATGGTCACAAAATGGAAAAAGAGCTTTGACAATCACTTCGGCGGACCCGATCGCGCACCGAAATTTCCGCTTCCGAACAATTACGAGTTCCTGATGCATTATGCCCATATCAAAGGGGATGAAGCAGTAGAAAGCCATGTTCAGTTAACTCTTGAGCAAATGGCTACCGGCGGAATCTACGACCAGATCGGCGGTGGTTTTGCGCGTTATTCTGTAGATAGTTTCTGGAAAGCCCCGCATTTCGAAAAAATGCTTTACGACAATGCCCAGTTGATGTCGTTGTACAGCAAAGCGTATCAGAATTATGCCGATCCGGTTTATGAGCGCATTGTCGATCAGACTTTTCATTGGCTTGAACGCGAAATGACTGCTGGCAACGGGGCTTTCTACAGCGCTCTCGACGCCGATAGCGAAGGTGAAGAAGGAAAATTCTACGTCTGGACAATAGCCGAACTGAAAACAACATTTCCGGACGATTTCGATTTCGTGATGGACCTCTACAACCATAGCAATACTGGTGAATGGGAGGACGAAAAAATCATCCTGATGCGCCGAATTTCAGATGCAGAGTTGATGGATTTGTATCACCTTACAGAAGAGGATTTGTTGGATAAAATTGAAAAGGTGAACAACAGGTTGATGTCGGAACGTGAACAACGTGTCCGCCCAGGACTTGACGATAAATCGCTCACATCCTGGAATGCCCTGACCATATCCGGGCTGTGTCATGCCTACGCTGCTTTTGGCGATGAGAAATATTTGGACCTGGCAATCCGAAACGCTGAATTTATTCTCAAAGATCAGCAGCGCGAAGATGGTGGTCTGTACCACAGCTACAAAAGCGGAACATCTTCCATCAACGGATATCTCGAAGACTACGCCTTTGTAATTGCAGCGCTGGTCGATTTGTACGAAACAACATTTGATGAAAAATGGTTAAATGAGGCTGAGCAATTATCTACGTATACAATTAAACATTTCTCTGACGAAGAAACATCCATGTTTTATTTTACTTCGGATATTGACCCTCCCCTTATTGCCCGTAAAACAGAAATCAATGACAATGTAATTCCTGCTTCCAATTCTGCAATGGCAATAGGATTGTTCCAACTCGGACACCTGTTGGGGAATCAGAAATATCTTGATCGCTCTCAACAAATGCTGCACAACGTGGCTCCGATGATGACCAATTACGGCCCTGGTTTTTCTAACTGGGCTCAGTTGATGATGTACCACATGTATCCGTTTTATGAAGTGGTCATCACCGGTGAAGAAGCCGCGAACTTTGGACGTAGATTGCGCTCTGAGTATGGTCCCGATCGAATCGTTTTGGGTGCAACAGATAAGAGCACAATTCCTTTATTCGAAAATCGTTTTTTTGACGGACAAACCACCATCTTTGTCTGCGTTAACCGGGCTTGCCAAATGCCGGTGAATTCTGTTGAGGAAGCTTTGAAACAAATGAAACGATAGTTGATGTGAGGTTACTTTTCTTAGGTGTTTTAATGGTGCTGATTGCATCATCAGCGTCTTCCCAAATAATCGACAATGCCACAGGAATTACACTGCTCGATGAGCCGGAATTCAATCCTGTATTTATCCGGGCCAATAATATTGCTCCCATTTCCGGAGAGTTTTCGGTAAAGCGCGAATCGGATATTATCCGATCAGCGAAAGAAACGGTTATGTATCATTTTGACCGGGTTGGAAGACTCGTGCAGATCGACAACATCCGGAAAAGCGGTGGCAATACTGAGATGGTCTCCACCATTTTCCGATATGATAATGACGGCACCTTGATCGACAAAATCATCTCCGATGTCACCGGTGCTACTTCATATAGTTATAGCTACGATGAGCAGGATAGATTGATCAGCGAAACGTGTTCGCGCATGGAATCTCCTCGCGACACGCTGATTCCGGCGGGACCGAAAAGAACCGAAATTTATACAGAATCATTCAGGTATACAGAACTGGACAACGGTCTGAAAAAAGTCACCTACAACAGCTACGATCGACCCTATCTGGAGGAATTCAGTTATTACGACGAACATGGTTATTTAAAGGAACAGAGCCAGCGTTACCTCATGAACAACAAGCGGAGTAGAACACTGTATGCATACAATGAACGCGGTCTGATGGAGCACAAGGAGATGCTTACCGACCTTTCTAAATCCGACACCACAAGGCTTGAATACAATTATGACACGGCCGGAAACCTGCTTTCCGCCCAGGAATTTCGGAATTCTGTCCTCAACCGTAGAATCGAGTTTCTTTACGAGCCCGCTACCTGGTTGCTCGATGCGCGACTCACCAAAGTGGAAGAGACAGAGTTGATCAGAATCATCCGCTATAAAACGGTTTTTCGGGATTAAAAAATTGACGGGTGAGTTAATTACTTTAATTTCGTAGCTCTCTGACAGGAACATGAATATTCCCGACTCCGAATTATCACGACTGGTTGTTATTGGTGGCGGTTTTGGTGGTTTGCAACTCATCCGCAATCTTCCACCCGGAGCCTTTCAGATCGTCCTGATCGACAAGCACAATTACCACACTTTTCAACCGCTGTTGTATCAGGTTGCAACCGCAGGACTCGAACCGGATTCCGTTGCGTATCCGCTCAGAAAGATTTTCAAATCACGTCCTGAATTTTACTTCAGACTGTGCCATGTAGATTCAATAGATGCCGAAAATAGGGTCATCCAATCTGAAATTGGTTCCCTGCAGTACGACTATCTGGTGATGGCAACCGGATCCACGACCAATTTCTTCAACAACCAGGCATTTGAAGATCTTTCTATGGGAATGAAAAATATTCCAGAAGCGCTGAATATTCGTTCGTTGTTGCTTCAGAATTTTGAAAAGGCCTTGCTGACCAACGATCTGAAAGAACGCGAAAGTCTGATGAATGTGGTGATAGTAGGCGCCGGCCCTACCGGTGTAGAACTGGCCGGAGCATTGGCTGAATTGCGCCGCCACGTTTTGCCAACCGATTATCCCGATCTGGATTTCCGCCGGATGACCATTAATCTGGTGGAAGCGGACAAACGTGTACTTCCAGGAATGAGCGACGACGCTTCAAAAAAAGCGAAGAAATATCTGGAGAACCTCGGGGTAAAAATCTGGCTTCAAACCATGGTCAAAGATTACGACGGTAAAGTAATTACCACAGATCGCAAGCCAATGACTACGCAAACATTTATATGGGCAGCCGGCGTTCAGGGCGCTCCGTTGGCTGGATTGCAGGCCGATCAATTGACCAAAGGCCAGCGCGTACAGGTTGATGAGTTTCATCGGATCAAGGGTTTTGATCATGTGTTCGCAATCGGTGATGTAGCTTCAATGCAATCGGAAAAGAATCCGAAAGGGTATCCGATGCTGGCACAAGTCGCCATGCAAAGCGGTCGACATTTGGCGAAGAATCTAGTACGGATGCAAAAAGACAAAGAGTTGAAGCCATTTCATTTTAGTAACAAAGGTACCATGGCAACCATCGGTCGAAGCCTAGCCGTCGCCGATTTGCCAGCGTGGAAAACACAGGGAACATTTGCATGGTTTATTTGGATGTTTGTACATCTGATGGCCCTGGTCGGTTTCCGCAACAAAATGGTGGTATTTTTCAACTGGGCTTATAATTTCTTTAACTACAACCGCGATATACGACTGATCATCCGCCCATTTTCTCGCGAAACAAAATCGGTTATTCCCGACGCTGAGCTCGAAGATTAGAGTTTGATTTCAGCCGGTCGCGGAGCTATTGAAGTGACGCTGCGATATCAGGTTGCCTTGTCACAGCTTCGGCGATAGGCGATTTATCTTCAATTATCCTTTCCGTTCATCACATTGCCGGATTTCAGCTTTGTCGAAAGTGTTACCTTCGTCCGCAGTAAAAACTTAAGGATAAAATCATGAAAAAAATTAGTGTAGTTCTG
>CAZJLZ010000466.1:0-2939 GCA_964546775.1 uncultured Cryomorphaceae bacterium
GAAATGCACCGGAATTCTTAATCCGGCACAGGTACAAGCCATGGCCTGTACAAGATCCGGAATATCTTCGCAATTGATTTCCAGTGAATCCGGAAGTAAGTGATCTTCTTTCCGCGAAATCACGATACCGTTGTCATCGAATACCGTACGTATTCCCAGGTGGCCGAACAATTCCACACAACGGGCATCTCCCTGCAGACTATCACTGTAGAGATCATTGAGTAACATACTTCCACTTCCTGACAGAGCCATCACCGCATAAAAGAACGCCGAGGCACTCCAGTCTGATTCTATGACCTTGGGTACTGAGTGATATGCTCCCGGAGCAACAGTGTAAATGTTTTCTTCAAATGTCACATCGGCACCGGAAAGCTTCATCAACCCGGCTGTCATTCGTACAAACGGAGCTGAATAAAACGGTGGTATTATTTCCATTTCAAGACCATTCTTCATATATGGACCGATCATCATCAACGCCGATAAAAATTGTGAACTAACGTCACCGCGAATGGACACATGTCCACCGATCAACTGCTTTCCTTCGATTTCCAACGGAAGCCGACCGCTATTTTCCATGTATTCAATGGAGGCTCCGAGTTTGCGAAGCGCGTCTACCAGCACTGAAATCGGACGTTCGATCATCCGGGAATGACCGGTGATGATTTTCTGACCCGGCTGTACCGAAAAATATGCGGTAAGAAAGCGGCACACCGTACCTGCCATTCCAACATCCAATGTTTTTTCCGGAGATTTCAGCAATTGCCGCATCAGCCGAATATCTTCGGCTTCACCTGCTCGTTGCAGTGGTCCTTCCACCCCGGCAAACGCCGACATCACCAACAATCTATTGGCAATACTTTTGGACAGAGGAAGATTTACTGCTCCTGAAGGTGTGAACGTTCCAAGCTCAGGCTTCATGCCCAATGGCTTTTATGCGCTTTTGATATTGATTCAGTGCATCAATGATTTTGTCGGCGCTTACCTGCTGATTGTACACTGCAGTTCCTATGGCAGACAAAAGAGTGAAATTAATGCCATCACCGAAATTCTTTTTATCGTTACGCATAATCTCGATGATGCGGTGATGAGAAACTGCGTCGAAATGAAAGGGTGGGTAATTTCTAAGTACAAAATCCGAAATATCGTCGAATTCTTCAGCACTCAGCCCGGTTAACTGAACACTCAGCCAGGCTTCACAGATCATTCCGATGGCAACCGCTGTTCCGTGTAATAGTCCATTGCTCTGATTTTCATGCGAAAAAGTTTCGAGCGCATGACCAACGGTGTGCCCAAAATTCAGACACTTTCGGACATTGTCTTCGGTAGGATCTTCCAGCACATAATGATTCTTGATACGAACCGATTTTTCAATTAACGGCTCTAAAAGATCCAGCCTTGAAAGGTCAAACTGCTTCAATGTATAAAAGTGATCAGCATCATTGATCATCCCGTGTTTGATCATTTCAGCAAAACCCGACATCACATGATTGCGGGGAAGCGTGTTCAGAAATTGGGGGTTGATGTAAACTGCCTGTGGATTGTTGAATACCCCGACCTGATTTTTGAAATCAGACAGGTTCACGCCTACCTTTCCACCCACGGATGCATCAACCTGTGCAAGCAGGGATGTAGGCACATTCACAAAATGAATTCCTCTTTTATACGTGGAGGCAACAAAACCACCAAGGTCACCAATTACGCCACCACCAAGGTTGATGAGCAGGCAATGTCGGTCGGCATTTAATTCCGTAAGGACTTCCCACACGCGGATACAGATTTCAATGGTCTTATTTGCTTCGCCGCTTTCGATTTCCACTACCTCGGCTTGACGGAGGGAAGGAACGCTGGTCATCAGAACAGGAAGACAATGTTGTATGGTATTTTCATCTACCAGAATAAACTTCCGCGAGTAATCTACGGTACACAGATCTCGTTCCAACTGGCTGAGCACATCTACGCCGATATGAACGGCGTAGCCTGATGAAATGACTTCCTGATTGTATTCGCTTCGACTCAATTATCTGTGTTTACAAGGATACCAAAGGTAACTTTTTTTCCGAAGGGCTTTCTGGTGACGCATCGGTTCCAAAGCTTATTTTTGCCGGACAATGAAACCACACATCTCTTTTCAAAATACGGAAATTGCTTTTAGCGGAAAAAGCGATGCTGACCTCAAAAGGGCATACTGGCTCTTTAAATTAATTGGTTATCCAAAACTGATGGATGTGGGCAAGGCCGTCATGAAAATCAGCCTGGCACTTCGCTTACCAATTGGTGTTTTGGTCAAAAAAACCATCTTCCGTCAGTTCTGCGGCGGCGAAACCATTGCGGAATGCGACAACACCATTCTGCACCTCACCAGCTACGGCATTGGCACCATCCTGGATTATTCAGTAGAAGGTCAGGAAAATGAAAGGGATCTGGACGAAACGACTTCCGAAATACTGGCCACCATCCGGACTGCCCAGCACAGTACCAACATTCCGTTCTGCGTTTTTAAACCTACCGGGATTTCTCCGAACAAGCTCCTGCTGAAAGTAAGTCGTGGGGAAAGACTCACCGATTCGGAACAAGATCAGTTGAACCGCGTCGAAGCACGATTTGAACAAATTTGTGCCGCTGCTCATCTGGCCGACACTCCGGTATTTGTCGATGCCGAAGAAAGCTGGCTGCAACCGGCAATCGATCGTTTCACAACGAATATGATGATGCGATACAATACGGAAAAAGCCATTGTATTTAATACCATTCAACTTTACCGCAAAGACCGTTTGGATTATCTGAAAGCAAGCTACCATGCTGCAATAAAAGGTGGTTATTTTCTCGGTCAAAAACTCGTTCGGGGTGCTTATATGGAAAAGGAACGGGATCGCGCAAAAGAGAAAGGATATCCGTCTCCCATTCACGATACAAAAGCCGATACCGACAAGTCGTTTAAT
>CAZJLZ010000467.1:0-3965 GCA_964546775.1 uncultured Cryomorphaceae bacterium
AGAAAATTCCATCAATTCCCGACCAGTACCTTTACCACGCATTTCTGCAGTTACGGCCACTCTTCCAATAGCCACTTCGGGGTAAGACAGTCCTGGTGGCAGAATTCGGGCGGTAGCCACAACTTGCCTGTTTTGAGTTCCGAGAACATGAATACAATCAGAGTCTTTTCCATCCAATTCCGGATAAGGACAAATCTGTTCCACGACAAATACATTGATTCTTAATTGAAGTAAATCGTGCCATTGCTGCAGGCTCAACTCCGAAAACCGATGCCAGCTCCACTCAATTTTTTCTGATTTCAAAACAATGTCGTTTGTGATTCGGCCGAAACGGTTTTGATTTCATTGGTTTCGACATAGTACAGGTGCATTTCACTGGTAAACCCCATCTGTTCCAGCAGTCGACCGTACTGACGGATCTGTATTTCGTGTTCTGGTTTTTCGAGCCCCGTTTTATAATCCACTACGGTTGCTTTCTTTCCGTCGATCATTACCCGGTCAGGTCGGGCTAATTCGCTCATCGGTACCACAATGGCCTGCTCTATGAATACTTTGTCGTGTTCAGCAAACCAGGAACCCGCCACAGGATGATCAAACAACAATTGAATCTGAGATTCCACAACTGTCGCCTGATCCTGGCTTATAGTTCCATTGGATAAATGTGATTTTAATCGATCGCTCAGATCGGTGGTGTCTTTTATTTCTGCAAGCAGCCGGTGCACCAGATTTCCAATGGCCCGGTTCGTGGCTCCGATCTGGCCATCCACCAGAGCTCCAGCTTCCAGGTTGATCCTGATTTTGTCTCTCCAACCACTGTTTCCGGCAACTTTCAGAGGCAAAGACTCAGATCCCGATTCTGTGGTTGATTTGGTGCCCTTCGGAAAGTACGCCGAGCGATCACATTTCTTTCCGAATCGCATCGGGTTTTCCGACCATGTTTGTGATTCAGCGTATTCGGTAAGCCAATGTGCAATGTTGGAAAATGACTTGGAAGGGGAATGTTTTTTAGTGATCAGATAAAGTCGTTCCTCGGCTCGTGTTGTAGCTACATACAACAAATTGAGATTATCGAGCAGATTCCTCGCGTTTTCGGTTTCAATTTGTTCCAACAGCGGGGTGTTCTCCAGCGAACTACTGAGCCCGGATAACATAGCTCCAGGTACATCCGCGTCAATAGCTGATGAAAATTCTTCCGGAATTTCTACCCAATGACTCGAATTCCGATGTTTAAAGTCCCAATCAGAAAAAGGTAAAATGACGACTGGAAACTGAAGGCCTTTTGATTTGTGAATGGACGTAATTCGAATGGCATTGCTGTCTTCGGGGATGCTCAGAGAAAGTTTGTCATTTTTTTTATCCCACCAGGTCAGAAAAGCGAGGAGGTCATTTCCATGGTCATTCGAAAAGTTGAGCACCTGTTGTTTGAAAAACGACCAATATGGACTGTTAAAGCCCTCAAAACGAAATTTTCTTGCCAGTTCTTCTGCGAGCTCGTAAAGGTTCAGTTGCAGTAATTGCCGGCTGTTCCATTCGCAGCCGTTGATTTTCAAATACAGTTCGATTTTTACTTTGTTGAGATCTTTGGTACGCTGTGTATATTGTTCCAGAATCGCATGGTGATTGGCGTCCGACGGCTCGATTTGGTGAATCAGGCGAAGCAGAAAATCCAATCGATATCCAATGTGTTCTGGATCGGTGAGGTGCGAAAAAGCCGACAAAACCAGTTTTACCAACGGGTGTGTTGCGATCAGCAGACTTTCGTCGGAAATAAATTCGAGGCGCTCTCCGGCTACTTCGATGTTGTTGAGTGCGCCCACTACGGCTTTTCCGGATTTATTCGATCGGGTGATGATACAAATGTCTCGCTGCTGATAACCGTCTTGCAGGCACTCTGCAATGTATTCTTCGATCCGCTTCAGGTATTGCGCGGTGCATTCTTCTTTGGTCTTTCCTTCAATAAAATGTGCGGTGACCAAACCTGCTTCTTCCGGTTTGGTGATTCTCTGGTGGTAATTGTCATACACCGAGGCGAGTGAAGCAGGAATGTGCTTTCGAAGGTGGTCGTAAAGGGAATTATTGAATCGAACGACCTCTCCGAGAGACCGGTAATTTTCTCCCAATTCCAACGGCAAGTATTGGCTCTTTAAAAGATGTTCCCGTTCACGGGTGAGTGGATCGTTCGTTGGTGGATAAATTTCGGGCAGGTGGTCGAACTGCTCTACCTCGCCGCCGCGCCAACGGTAAATGGCTTGTTTGCCATCACCCACCAGCAGAATGTTTCCCCCGGTAGCCAGAGCATCGCTGACCAGCGGAAGAAAGTTGTTCCATTGCAGGATAGAAGTGTCTTGAAATTCGTCGATCAGCAAATGCCGGTAACGTTGGCCTGTGCGCTCATAGATAAATGGAGCCGGTTCGTTTTTGACTACGCCGGAAATTAACGTGTGGAAGTCGTCGACAAAAATGAGATTGCGTGCTTCCTTTAGCTCATTGAGAGATTTGTGCAATTCATTCAGCAACAGAAGTTGATGTAGACTTTTCATCAATTCCTTGGCCAACAAGTAGTTTGGAAGCCGGGTTGTCCTGATTTCCTCCACTCTCGCGCACATTTCCCGCAACGCAGGTGCTATGGTTTTAACAGCATCCTGAGTGGCAACAGGTGTATTCTGGTTCTCAAACTGATCGGTGTTGAGACTTTTCTGCACATACGAATTGGCATCTTTCATCACGTTTCCTCCGGCCAACTGGCAACAATAGCCGTAAATACCCCGATCCTTGTAATAAAAGGCATCTGCATTCAATTGAGCTTCTTCAATCTGTTTAAAAACCTTAGCGGCAGTATCTGTGATATCTTTTTCATATGATTTAATGAGGGCACTCACCTGCTTCTTCAACTCGCCGAATTGTTCTACCGGAAAATTTTCAAGCATCTTAAGATAAGGTTCACTTTGCGGATTGAAAGTTTTTACACTGGTTTCGACGAGCTGACGTTCTATTTGCCACGATTTATCGTTTTCTATCTGGCTCGACACAAAATCCACAAGGATGCTGGTAATAAATGGGTCACGTCCGACCTGTTCCAACATATTAGCTACGGATTCCTCTACCAGCTGAGTTCGATCTGTTTCTACGTCAAAATCGTAACTGAGCAGCAGATCGCTGGAAAATGCCCGAACCAGTTGATGCATGAATTTGTCAATCGTACAGATGGAGAGTTCTGCATAATTGTGCAGCATAAACCGAAGCGTTTCCCTGGCTCTGCGTTGAATTTCCGGAATGCCGGCCTTCAATTCATTTTGCAAAAATTCCATCAACTTGTGTCCCGGTTCGTCAGCCAATGCTTCGAGTTGTTCGAGAACCCGGTTTTTCATTTCTTCGGCCGCTTTGTTGGTAAAAGTAATGGCAAGGATGTGCCGGAAACCTGTCGGTTGTGGGGTAGCCAGAGCTAAGAGCAAGTAATCGCGAACGAGCGTATAGGTTTTTCCACTTCCGGCTGATGAGCGATAAACAGCAAAATTTTTCGGAGCAGTCATGGGTCTAAATATACCGGATTATGCATAGAAAATGTCATCGTTTTGTATGGTAGTTTTTGAGAATTATTTATTCTGTTGTCTTTCCCATTTTGATAAAAAGCTTGATACACGTATCAACCCGAAAATCACGTTGATTCGTTAACTTTGTATTTCCCATCGCAGTGGTATCATGCAAAACGGAAATTAGAGTCATCTTTCATAGATGATGGACGTCAACAAACAAAGTCTATTATGAAAAAATTATTTGTGCTATTGGCTTTTGCGGCTGCATTGACGGCGTGTAAAAAAGACAAACCGGATCCGCCGATCACTCCCCCTTCAGATTCACATTCAAACGTTCACCTAAGAATTTCGGCTTTTTTCGGCAATCAGGAATTGGAATTCGGAGAGACTTATTATAATATTTCGGGATACCGGCTGAACGTTGCCGAATTC
>CAZJLZ010000468.1:0-6135 GCA_964546775.1 uncultured Cryomorphaceae bacterium
CCAACGGCTACGACGAAGCAGATTTTGCTGTTCCCGTTGAACCATCTGATCGTTTTGTTATTGGACATTACGGTACGCTTGGTGCGGATCGTTTTACCCCGGGATTGTGGGATGTAATAGCTGAGTTGTGTGAAGAGCATCCGGATTTTGATTCAAAATTGCAGATCGAATTGATCGGTCCGACGGATGGAACAACGCTTCAATACATCCAGCAAACTATACTAAAGAACAAGCTGAATTATCATCAATACACCGATCACGCCGATGCGGTCAATCGCATGCGAACAGCGGGAGTACTTCTGCTGATGGTAAACGACAACTCAAGTGCAAAAGGTCGGTTACCGGGTAAGATTTTTGAATATCTCGCTACTGAGAGACCCATACTGGGAACAGGTTTACCGGAAAGTGACGCGGCAAATATTCTCAACGAATCTGGTTGTGGGAAAATGTTTATTCGGGATGATCAAAAAGGAATGAAGTCCTTTATTCTGGAATCATTCAGAGGAATGTCTTCGAAAGCCCCAAAGCGTGAATACATTCAGCAGTTTACCAGAAAGGCTTTGGCCGAAAAGTATGCGCGGATTATTCAGTCGCTGGGTCGAAAGTAGAGAACTACAGCGGAATTGTGAATTGGGCATTTTCAATCGGTGATTTCCCAATAACGAGGATCCCGATTTTCTGAAGGTCAATGGAAGCAACGACGCTTTTGTGGTTTTTTACTTCGGTCCATGCTTTTCGCATTCCATCGGACCAGGAAATATCGTCGAGAATTACAATGGCTTCGTCAGACAGAAAGGGCAATGATTGTTCGAAATAAGTTTTAACGGCTGTATAGTCGTGATGACCATCGTTGAAAAAATAATCAATAGGCTGAGCGTTTTCAAGCACCGTCAGCAATGTTTGGTGAAAAGGCCCTGCAACGACGCTTGTATTGGTCAGGTTGAGGTCGGCCAATGTTCGTTCTGCAATTTTCGCAATTTCCGGTGAACCCTCCAGAGTACGCAAGTTTCCGTTTCCGTTCATTTTCATTGCTCCTGCCTGATAAGACGCGGAAATTCCCACACAAGACCCAAGCTCAACTGCCGATGAAGGCTTCAGTTGTCTTACCAATTTGAAAAGTAATAGTGCCCACTCAGCGGGTTTACTCGCCTTACAGACATTTGAAACTTTGGCTGTGGACGGCACACCGGAATTCATTTCTTCCTGTGATCGCTGCGATGTTTGACTTCCTGCTCCGTAATCGATTACCGGAATTTCTTCGTTTGATTTTCGGAATTCTTTGCGGCGTACTTCAATTTGATCAATGAAATCTTTCTCTTCTGACGTTAGCTTGTTTGTGAGTGCTTCATGAATGGCATTACCAATGGCTTTTATTTTCGGATGCTGATGATCGCGGAGTTTAGCGATGGCCGGACCTGCTTTGGCTTTCCGGATAGTTTGTACAACTTTTATGAGTTGATCGGTAAGAAAATTCATGTTAACTCGTTTACGTATCAGATTGAGTACAATATTAACTATAAAGAGTAGGTCTCAAGAAAAATTGATTGTCTTTAGTTCAGCGAATAATCGTAATGTGACCGGTGATTTCTTTCCGATCGGAACTGTCTAATGCACCGACATAAACCTGATAAACATAAACCTCGTTTTGAACATAATGTGTTCGTCGTGGACCACCGCCATCCCATTTTTCATACAAGTCACTGGTTTCAAAAATAACTTCGCCGTACCGATTAAAAATCCGGAGCATGAAATTATCGGGGTTGATTCTGATGCCGTCAACAAAAAATAAATCGTTGATACCGTCTCCATTGGGCGAAAAAGAATTGGGAATGTACACCGCGAAATCTTCAAGTATATTAAAATTCAAACAGTATTGATCGTTACAGCCATTATCTGAAAACGCCGTGAGACACGCAGAATATTGACCAGCAAATTGCCCGTAAGAAATAATAGGATTGGGTTGAGTAGATGTTCCAAAGTCAAAGAAATCCCAGGCGATGGAATCGGCTCCGATGCTTTGATCAAAAAATTGGATGGTATTATTATAAACATCAGTGGGCAATTCGGGTGAAGTGCTGAATGCGGCCTGAGGTGGTGATATCAATTCAACATTTAAATGAATAATACTGTCGCATCCATTTGATGATATATGCGAATAAGTATAATTCCCTCCTTCGGTGATTGGACCCTGTGGCGTGTCAATAATGCCTCCCGTACAAAAGGACGTGTCAATAGTGGTTTCGAAAACCGGTTCGAAAGTAAGGTCGAGTGTAATGGTACTATCGCAGCCGTAAATCGACAGGTATTCGAGAACGTAGATACCGTTTTCTGTGATTTCGTTACCGAGGTGATCGTATACTGGCACATTTGCACACTGAGTCGATTCGATGTACAATGAAAAATCATCATGAAAAGTAAAGGTATATTCCACAATGCTATCGCAATTGCTATCCGAATCGTAATAAATGGAATGAACACCGTCTGTTGAAACAATAGTACCGTCAGGCAGTTCAAAAGTTTCATCTTGACAGAGGTGTATTTCCTGTTCGAATTCCAGGACATTGCTAATGGTAAGGTCGATGGAAATGATACTGTCGCAACCTGAACTGTTTGGCAAGATGGCGGTGTATTCTCCACTTTCAAAATAGACCAGATCATCGGGAGCAACAAAGGAATCACAAGACATTACTTCGATATTATTATAAGTATTCTCACATTCTGAAAATTTTACAATAAAGCCATCTTGTTGTCCACCATAAATTTCCTGATGACTACCTGTGGTTGAAATATTGTTGTTGCTTTCAGTCCAGCCGGCCATGTAATATGCTCCATTGTATGAAGTTGCTGAACGACCTACATCATCATTGCTGCCACCATAGTACGTGCTCCATTCCAACTCACCGTTTCCACTGAACAAGGAAAGAAAGGCATCAATACCACCCCCAAAATTTTCCTGATGGCTTTCGGGAGTCGATATTCCACTGTTACTTTCAGTATGTCCGGCCAGTAATACTTTTCCGTTGATAAGACCCACGCATCCAAAGCCGCGGTCGTATTGAGGACCGCCTAAATATGTTCCCCATTCCCTGGTGCCATCTGTTGCAAACTTCATCAGGTAGGCATCAAAATCCCCACCGGGAACTTCCTGATGCACACCCGGTGAAGCAATATTATTAGGACTTTCGGTTCTGCCTGTTATAAATATTTCGTCTGAATCATTGATGCTACATGTCCAGGAAAGATCCTGACTGTTTCCTCCAATGTAAGTCCCCCATTGTCTTAATCCATTAGAATTAAATTTCACCAAATAAGAATCCCATGTTCCACCACCATGAATTGGTTGAAATCCAGCCGCTGTAGAAATGTTGTTATTGCTTTGTGCGTGTCCGAAAAGATATATATTCGACTCAGAATCTGAATCACATGAATATCCTTCTTCCCACTCTGTTCCCCCATAATAAGTAGCCCAAATTCGTTCTCCATCCAGATTGAATTTGATCAACATTGCATCGTCTCCGAATGCTGCAGCTCCTCCCGAATAATTTTCCTGGTGACTCCCTACGGTGGAAATATTATTGAAGCTCTTTGTGACTCCGGTTACATATAAGTTGCTATCTGAACTTACATGGCAAAACCTGCAGCGATCAAAATCATCTCCGCCGTAATACGTCCCCCAAATTCTTACACCATCCGGATTAAACTTTACAACGAATCCATCGAATACAGAACCGCCATCACCATGATCCTCCTGATGACTTCCCGGTGTAGATATATTGTTGGTACTTTCCGTGCGCCCAATTACATAAATGTTTCCGTCTTCATCAAAGTCCAGCCCCCACGACTCTTCGTTTCCATTTCCTCCGATATAGGTTCCCCAAATATGATTTCCATCCTCATCGAACCGTGCAAAGACGGCATCTTTTCCCCAACTTAGGTTCACTTGTTCAGTGCCGGTTGTGGCAATATTGGTGGTGCTGCTGGAACCACCTGAAGTGTATAAGTTGCCCCACTGATCCATCTTGCAATAGTAGATTTCATCGAGGTTACTTCCGCCATAATATGTACCCCACACTCTGGAGACCGGATCGATAACCATAGCCAATTCAGGGTTGGCATCCGGAACTTCGAATCCCCAGACGTTTCCGTCGATCTGAATCCACTTACTCTGAAGTTCTTCCCCGTTCTGAAAAACCTTTGGACTGCTTTCGGTGATTGTTCCGAGTGGAGTGGTTAAGACCAGTTCGCCGGCAGAGTTAAGTCGGGGAGTGGTTCCTGAAATTTTGATTTGAATATCGCGATAATCGGCTCCCGGCGCAATTTCGTAGTCGTGTTCGAACAAACCCTCGGCGTCGTAGAAATGAACATCAATACCCGGATATATTCCTTTTAATCTTATTGACTCATACTCCCGCACATCTGTAATACCTTCCGGTTGATGTGGGAGGTTATAATAATTGTGACGGCGCGTCTTTACATTCAGTTTTTCGAACTTTACGTTTCCATTGGCATTTAACCAACTCAGGTCGACGCGACTGAAATGTACGGAATCAATCAATGTGGAATCCTCATCATCGGATTCAGCTTTTTCATTTTTGCGCACTTGAATTTTGTTCAGTTGATGAGAATAGCCAGAAGCCGAAATAAGCAATTGACTGGCTTGCGAAACACCAATCGAAAGAATATCGGGTCTCGGTTGATTGAATTCGTCGTAAATCTGTCCTTTGTTCTCAATGAAACAGACAATTGACTTTTCATCAGTTTGACCAATAACCGGCAAACCAGGTTTCAGAACATAGATGAGAAACAGGAATACTAATGCTCTGTACATTTTCATAGGGTTAATAGTTGGCTGCCTAAAATAGTGTTTTTCAGTAATTTTGAAGGGTATCTACTGAAAAAGGATTTCAATAATTTCAGCTCCAAAAGAACTAAAGATACTTTTATTGATCTTTAAATGCTTAAAATATAGTGGTATAGAATTCATTTAATTTGCTTCCAAATTCTACCAGATTGAGTTTTTTCAAAACAGCATCTTTCCCGTTTTTCCCCATTTCAGCAGCCTGAGTTTTGTCGGAGATAATTGTTATAACTAGATCAGCCATTTGCTTCTTATCCCCACTCTCAAACACCACCCCACATTCATGCTCGCTAACCACATCAGCTTGTGCCACCGAATCCGATGCAATCACCGGAAGTTCAAAGAGCATGTACTGAAATACTTTATTTGCCACTCCGATGTCGTGTTGGGCACCGCTGAAGATAGGAGAGAGGCCCGCCGTACAGGCTTTTGCGTAGGTTGGGAATTCAGAAATGTCAATCCATGGTTGGTGTAAAATGAACTCGGAAACGGACGTATCCGAAATGCGGCGCTGAAATTCTTCCTGCTCGGCATTGTTTACATTTCCGGCCAACAGCAATCGCACATCATGACCATGTTCGCGAAGCAGTTTAACTGCGTCTATTGCCGTATACACTCCACGGCGTTCGGCAATTACGCCAAAATAAAACAACCACTTGCTTTCGGGGTGTGGTATTGGATTCGGTCCGATCGGATATTTCAGCAAGGTTTCATGATCCGGAACATTCGGATACACAGCGAACTTTGTCTTGCTGAGTTTTGGATATTCCGCACAAAGTTGTTTTTGGTAAAATTCACTGAGGACTATGATTCCGTCAGCCTGTTGAAGCAGTTTTCCTTCCAGTTTTTTCCAATGTCCAGCGCGGGAAATAAGGCTGCCTGGGAATTTTTGCGTCCAGCGGTAGTTCATAACTGCTGCGGGGTAATTCTCGTGCAGGTCTATCACCAGCGGCAATTTCTTTTTATTAGCTGCGGAAGCACACGCCGGAGCCATATACAAATCGTGTGCGTGGATGACGTCGATTTGAAAATCATCGATAAAAGAAAGAATTTCCCTTTTCCAGAACCAGTTGTAGAATGGAAGCCAAAGCTGAAAGGCGAACAGGTAATTTTTAATTTTTGCAGGTATCGGAATACGCCGTATGCGCACGCCGTCAACATCTTCACTCGGAGCATGATGCCCGTAATTGAGCGCCAACACATAAACTTCGTGTCCGCCTTTTTGCAACGCCCGAGCTTCGTTAATCACCCGGTTGTCGCCGGTAAACGGGTTGTCC
>CAZJLZ010000469.1:0-3458 GCA_964546775.1 uncultured Cryomorphaceae bacterium
AGGGATTGGATCAAACGTAGAAGGAAGATAAAAACTAGCTGAAAAATTATTTTTTTTTTGATTCATTTCCGGCGCTCCCAGCGCCTTGCACAATCCCCTCCGCCGGAGGGGTTAAGGGGAGGGTTTTGGGTTGCGAAAAAACTCAAAAACCCTCCCTGCCCTCCCCGGTCCTACGGATTCCGGTTCCCTTCAAAGGAATTGAAATATGCGTTGTGAGAAAATTTTGTTAAGTAGACAGTACTACGGTTTCAATATTTACTTCATTTCCGGCGCTTTCAGCGTCTCTGCCGAGCGCTACTACCGCTTGATAAATTTCGTGCTGTACACATCTTCATCTCCTTCCAAAGCCATAATATACACGCCAGGACTCAGCGATGAAATGTCAATCACGGATTCAAACGCATTCAGCGAAAAACGTTGGACAACGCGTCCATCGGCTGAATAAATCCTCAGCTCACCCCTGTTCTCTTTACTTTGGAGAATCAGATTGTCTGCGGATGGATTCGGATAGAGCGTAAACATCGCGTTGCTTTCCTGCTCGGGAATACTCACCGTAGAAGATACACCCATTAAGAAAGCATCCGCATTTCCACCGTATACGCTTTGATGCGCACCAGGGGTTGAAATACCATTGTTTGATTCTGTTAAACCGGCCAACAACAACTCGTCATCCTGTCCCATTGCCAAGCTCAACAACGCATCATAATCATTGCTACCGCAATACGAGCCCCAAATCCGATCTCCGGATGACGAAAATTGCACGACAAAACCATCTCCGTCCCCTCCGCCATAATCATTTTGAAATCCATTGGAGGCCATAGCATCCGTTGAAGTAGTAACCCCTGCTATATACACGTTTCCTGCCGGATCTGTGAGGCAATTCAACCCTTCTTCGAATCCTGATCCTCCGTAATACGTACCCCATTGCCGTACACCATCGCCATCGAATTTGGCCAGATAACCGTCTGTAGTCCCGGTATTGTCCATTTGATGACCCAGGTGAGAAATATTGTCCGGAGACCCTGAATGACCAGTCAGATATACATTCCCTGCGAGGTCAGTAGCGCATGCGAATCCACTTTCAGTGGCGCTTCCCCCATAAAAAGTCGACCAGAGAAGGGTCCCCCCGGAATTGAATTTAGCCAGAAAAGCATCCCACATGCCACCACCGTTTTCCTCCTGATGGGCATTGAACGCTATTCCATCAATGGAATTTGCCGAACCTGCCAGGTAAACATTGTCCTGCGGATCCACAGTACAACCCCAGCCATTATCGAAACTGGTTCCTCCGAAATAGGTTCCCCAAATCCGTTGGCCCTCGGCATTGAATTTGACCAGGTATGCCTCGTTAAAGGGAGTGGAAGCAGGTGCATTGTTGTGACCTCCTTCGGCAATTCCTGTCGGAGAATTGGTTGCACCTGCGAGGTAGATATTGTCGTCGCTGTCTGTTGCACAATCATAGCCGGTTTCATACACGGCACCGCCGTAATACGTACCCCACTGGCGTTCGCCACTGGTGTTGAATTTGACAAGGAAACCATCGAAGGACCCACCTCCGTACGTATTCTGATGTCCATTGGACGCGATACCCGTTGTAGAAACTGTCTGTCCAGCGATGTATATATTTCCTTCGCTATCCAGATCCGAATAATACGACCGGTCCAGTTCAGTACCACCATAATAGGTTGCCCATTGGCGCACCCCCGCGGAATTGAATTTTACCAGGTATGCATCGGGCGGACTGGCCAGATTGTTCTGATGTCCCCCATCTGCTATCGCTGTTGTCGATTCGCTGTAACCATTCATAAAAATATTACCTTCAGCATCCGCCTTACACGAAGCAGCATGATCTAAATTACTGCCGCCATAATAGGTACTCCAGTAAATTTCCGGGTCGATAATCAATGGCTGATCTGGATCATAATCTGCAACATGAAACGTCATTACGTCGCCATTCAGCACAAAATCTGTGGGCAGTTCTTTTCCCTGCTGAAAACTTACAGGCTTGTTTTCAATAATTTCTCCCATTCGATTGGCCAGAATCAGTCTGCCATTCTGATCCACCCGAAGCTCTTCGTGGTCGGTGTACTCAATCTGAATAACAGAAGGATTTGCTCCGGCATTCAAAACAAAATCATATTTGATCTGATCCTCAGAAATATATATCACCCAATCTATTCCCGGATAGACATCGTGATAGGTAATGGTCTCGAAATGGTGAACTTCTAGCGCGTCGTGTGTATAAAAATTAAAATATTCTTCACTTCTCCCGCCGGTAGAAATTTCGGGGCTGGTATTGGCTCCCACCAATTTCATATCCATGCGAAATGTTTCGGTAAAAACCTGTTTTTGCAGTTCCAGTAATTCCAATTGCTCTTCATATTCCCTCGAGTTGATGGCATGAAAATAGTTATCGGGGTAATGTGTTTGCGAAAACTGATAGGCGATTCCCGAGTTCAACAGAAATATTTGAGCATTGTCCTTTTCAAAAACATACTTCACTTCGGGTTGACTCGAACCGTCAAAACCCGTGATCTGTCCCTTATTTTCCAAAAAGCCAACGGAAGTTTCGTTGCCCGATTTGGCGAGTTGATGGTTGGATGTAAAATCGTCTGCAATCTTTCCACTGAATCCAAACACAAATGTCGGAATGACGAAAAATAATGTGATGGAAATCGAATAGGTATTTTTTAATAGTAGTCTCATTGTTATAAGATTATGTTCATACAATTGGATCGGCTCAACGGTAAATATAGAAAAAATTATATCTACCCTACTTTTTGGGGTTTTCTGATGGAATCGAACAAAAAATCCCGACCAGTTTTATCAACCGATCGGGATTGGAATTAAACAGGAATTGTTCTGTTCTTCGTCTACTTCACGATCAATCTTTCGGTAGCAAACTGATCACCGTCGACGAAGATTTGCATCATGTACATGCCTATAGCCAGGTTGCCGTCAAATCGAACCAAACGGCTCAACCGCGTGCCTTCATGACCAAAGACTTCATTGCTGACCATCTTTCCGGAGATGGTGTACACCACCACATTTACTTCGTGATTGCCATTGGCGAGTCCATCCATTTCCAGTCGCACTTCATTTCCGGCATTGGGATTCGGAAACAAGGTTGCATTGCCGGCTGTCTGGACGTTGCGGATTGCGGCAACCCCACCTTCAGGAGCTACAGACCCACTGATGGTAATCACACACGATGGACCGAAATCTCCGGGCACTCCGTTTTGGGTCACTTTTACCCGAACATTGTAATCACCGGGTGTCAATGCAGGATTTATTCCGTTGATGAAGCAAACATAGTTCGCCGAGTTCCGCATGTGGATACTGTTGGTGACGGTATGCTCAAACTCGAAGGTATAAACGTCCGCTTCACAAACCGACTCAGACAAAATGTAGCCGTTGGGTGCGTAGGTTCCTCCGCAGAATCCCGGTCGCAGGGCGAC
>CAZJLZ010000470.1:0-10766 GCA_964546775.1 uncultured Cryomorphaceae bacterium
CAGCGCCATATGTTTTTGGAGATTTTCCAAACTGGATACCGGCTGTAATTACAATAACTGACATTTACATTATTGGTGTAATTGTCTGGAGCATCAATTCGATTATTTCTTCCTCTGTATCAATCATGGCCAGCGTACCTACATTGAAGGATAAACCATTGGGAAGTTACTCTCAGTTGTTGAAGGTTATCATTTTTTTGATCGGAGCGATTTTAATATTCTCAATGCTGCTGGGCCAGAGTCCACTTGCGTTTCTGGGTGCGATGGGTGCTGCTACTGCAATTATCTTGTTGATTTTCAAAGACGCTATTCTTGGGTTTGTAGCCAGCATACAAATGTCCGCTTATGATATGATCCGGGTCGGAGATTGGGTCTCGTTACCAAAATACGACGCCGATGGAGACGTTATTGCCATCAATCTAACCACGGTACAAATTCAAAACTGGGATAAAACCATTACAACGGTACCGGCTTATGCGTTCATATCCGATTCCTTTAAGAACTGGAGGGGTATGTCGAATTCCGGTGGTAGAAGGATCAAAAGGGCCATCCACATTAAAATCAGCAGCATCCGGTTTTGCGATGACGATATGATCATTCGTTTTAAAAAATTTCAGCGGGTGAGGGAATATGTAGAACAGCGCGAACAGGAAATCAGGACCTATAACGAATCCAACAAAGTAGATAAAACCGTGCTTATCAATGGTCGCCACATGACCAACATCGGTGTTTTCAGAAATTATGCAAGAAATTTTCTGGCATCGAATCCGAAAATCAATCAGGAAATGACTTTAATGGTTCGTCAGCTCGATCCAACTGAAAAAGGATTGCCGATGGAGATCTATTGTTTCAGCGCAGATAAAGACTGGGTAGCTTATGAAGGTATTATTTCCGATATTTTTGATCATCTGCTCGCGGCCATTCCCGCATTTGACCTGGAAGTGTTTGAAGCTCCGACAGGTAAGGATTTCAAATCGTTGGGCATTATGAATTCCGGCGCAGCTCCGGGAATGTCAATACCTAAAACTTCCACCGGATCATAGTTTTTTAGCCCTGTTCCAGTACACATCCATTTCATCGAGGGACATTTCCCCCATGGTTTTGCCGTCCTTTTTTGATTCCTCTTCGAGGTACTGAAAACGCTTGATGAATTTCCGGTTCGTTCGTTCGAGTGCCTGATCCGGTGATACTCCAATAAACCGAGCGTAGTTAATGATTGAAAACAAAACGTCTCCCAGCTCATCTTCAATTTTATCGGATTCCTGATCGACTTCAACTTTCAGTTCTTTCAGTTCTTCATGAACTTTTTCCCAAACCTGATCCCGGTGATCCCAGTCGAATCCTACTCCACGGGCCTTGTCCTGAATTCTTTCTGCCTTTACCAATGACGGCAATGAACGTGGAACGCCGGACAATACAGATTTATTTCCGGTTTTGAGTTTGATCTTTTCCCAATTCGCCTTCACCTCTTCTTCGTTCTGAACTGTAACGTCGCCATAAATGTGGGGATGTCGCTCGACCAGTTTATCGCAAACCCCGTTGAGCACATCAGTAATATCAAAAGCTCCTTGTTCCGATCCGATTTTGGCGTAAAAAACCAGGTGCAGCATCAGATCGCCCAGTTCTTTTTTGATCTCATTCAGATCATTGTCAATAATGGCATCCGACAATTCATAGACTTCTTCAATGCTCAGGTGTCGCAGTGATTCGAGCGTTTGTTTGCGGTCCCACGGACATTTTTCGCGCAGTTCGTCCATTATTCCCAGCAATCTGTCAAACGCTACTAATCTCTGA
The DNA here is from genome assembly GCA_964546775.1 of uncultured Cryomorphaceae bacterium. GTDB lineage: Bacteria > Bacteroidota > Bacteroidia > Flavobacteriales_D > SKUL01 > SKUL01. The sequence continues at coordinate 1,795 of CAZJLZ010000470.1, forward strand.
TCCATCTTTTCAGTTTTCGTCAAAAATAAACAATCACAACCGGTCAGATGCAGCGAAAGAAATACGGTTTTATTACATTCGCAACGATGAGCAAAACGCTGGTGCTTTCGATAATACTTCTGTTGGTCCGATGTTCTGTGTCATTCGGACAGTCTGAGATCATCCGGAATTCTGCCGGCTTCCGCTGGCACGGAGGTTTCCTGTTTGCCCACCATCAGGATATGCGGCACCTCGTCACCAATCATTTCAATGCCTGGGAACTCAATTATCAACGAAAATTTTCGGGTGACAAAGACTGGCACCATGACTACCGGCTTCCGTCCTGGGGAATTACCGCACTGGCCATGCCGGTCATCAATGACCCCGTCGGAGCGGCCTATGCTTTGTTTCCATATTATTACCTGCCATTGACCCACGGAGGGCGAGTAAATCTGAATTTAAAATTGGGTGCGGGAGTGGGTTTTCTCACAAAATCTTTCGATCGAATTGAGAATCACAAAAACATTGCGATCAGCACAAAATCCAACATTTCTCTGCAACTTGGTCTGGACTTGCGGGTTCAACTATTTCCACGTGTAGAATGGGCCAATGGAGTTTTCATCACACATTTCTCCAATGGCGCGATACGCATGCCGAACCTTGGACTTAATTTTTTAACCATAAGTAGCGGTCTTAGTTATCGCTTTGGACCTGTGGAAGAGCAGAAATACAATAGAAAAGCTTTTTTACCCAACCCATCTATTTATTGGAGTCTGTTTGCCGGAGCCGGGCTGAAACAATCCCGGGTGTCACAGGATAACATTTCACCGGCTGTATCGGTGCAACTGCTCGGTCAAAAACGGTTCAGTCGCAAATTTTCACTCGGCGTCGGAGCGGAATTGAACTACAATACGACGCTACCCCTGGCATACGAAGCCAAAGAACTGGTGGCCGACAACGCGGCGGAATTGCGCGGTGGATTGTTGATTGGATTCGCATTTCATTTTGGCGATATGGAGATAATCGCCCAAATGGGGGGCTACATATTAGATCCGGGATTGATTGACGGTAGATTTTTTAACCGCTTCGGACTTCGCCATAAGGTGAGCAACCGCCTTAAGGTTAATCTTACATTGCGCACGCATTATGCAAAAGCTGATCATTTTGAATTGGGACTGGTTTACCGATTGAGCATATTATGAAAACAGGAATAAACTGGTTGTGGATCATCGTTCTCTCTGTTTCCGGATTTTCTGGATGTAAAAAAGAAAACATGGGCGATTGCTTTAAATCCACAGGTGCGACGCAAACAGAAATCAGAGACCTGGCCCAGTTTAACCGGCTGGAAGTGGAAGATAATGTCAATGTCTATATCCGATTTGGAAGTCCGGAGCGGGTTGAAATTGAAGCTGGTAAAAATCTCCTTGAACTGATAGAAACTGAAGTTGAAGGAAACACACTCTTTATCCGCAACAACAACAAATGCAATTGGGTACGCAGTTATGAGAAACCGATCAACGTTACGCTGTATTGTCAGGAGTTGAACGAAATGATTGCCCATGGTTACGGGACGATAGAAACTCTCGACACCATTGTACAACCAACCTTTATTGCAGAGCAATGGTTGGCCAGTGGAATGATTCGGTTACTGCTCGATACGGATGAAGTTTACCTGAAGTCTCACACCGGTCCAGCCGATTTCGAATGCAGGGGCTTTTCTGATTTCCTGTATGCATACAACAGCAGCCAGGGAATTTTAAGACTGGAAGGTGTTCAAGCGCAAAATGCATTTGTCTGGAATACGGGCACCGGAGATATCTTTGTGAATGCTGAAGATTCAGTCCAAATTTTGATTGAAAATGTCGGTGATGTCTACTACACCGGCCAACCTGATTTCGTATCGACAACACTGGAACACGAGGGGCAGGCAATACCTTTTTAGCAATTTTCAGAAGAGGAGAAATTGTGTCAGGCAACAGCAAATTTCTACCTTTGTGAAAAGTTTAAAACAATGCTCGAAGTTTTTATTGCCATCGGATTACTCGCACTGGCCTTTGCCGGAATTGCAATTAAAATACTCGTGAAAAAAAACGGTCAGTTCAGCGGAACCTGCGCCAGCAACAACCCAATGTTGCGCGAAGAAGGTGCCAACTGCGGGGTTTGCGGCGCTCGTCCAAGCGAGCAATGTCAGAAGTAATCCCGGTTATTTTTGAATTACCAGCCAATTACTGAACCGGGTATAATCTCCTGAGAGCACAATCCGATACAGTCCCGGCGTTGCCTGATTGACATTCAACCTTATTTCCTGCCCGTTTTGTTCAAATTCAACTGGTGCCGTTTTTCCGGTTAAATCAACCAAATTAGCACTATGAATGATTTCTGTATCCGGGATGTTTACCGTGCAGAGATTTCTTGCCGGATTCGGATAGACAGTTACTTCTTTAACCAGAGGTGCTTCAGCTACTCCGATATCGATATCGTCACTGCGGTAACTAATTTCAGTAATTATTCCCTCAATGGTATTGATCTGTAAAACTGGTACTCCCTGACCGGGAGCCATCCAGCGGTACTCCACCGTTTCGGGATGTACGATTACCTCAAATATCTCAAATGCTTCTGCGATAATCGTATCGGTGGCATTAACTACCGACCGCACACGCAGTGCTTCATAAGTTCCTTCGGGAGTTACAACAGTTCCCCATGCATCAAGCGTATTTTCGCGGTGCTGGTGAGAATTTCCGTGGCCCAATTCGGGGATTTCAATTTCAAGATAGCTGTAGGAAGAATCTGCTTCCATACCAAATTCCAACGGGAGCTGAAATATTCTGTCGGTTGGTTCCCGATTCCCGATAATCGGAAAACCATTCAGATTTCCGGCAACACCGCAATCGTAGAATCCATCTTCAGCAACCAGAAAAAATCCGTGTCCTTCGGTTACCGGAACCTCTACTCCTACTCCAAAATCATTTACCTGCAAAGCCAGGTTTGCATAACTTTCGGAACCGGGATTATTGTAAACAAACTGAAATGCAAATGGTACGTCGCTTACGCCGATGAAAGTAATGAGCTCATCGCTTGCGGCAGTTAATCCGCTGAAATCCCAATAAACATCCGTACCAGAAGTGAGCGCAGGATCTTCGTAGTCAATTTCAAAAGCCTGCACATTGAGAAAAGACTCGCCGATCTGAGGCATATCATCATCCGTGATCGTTACCTGGGCATTTCCAATTGCACATCCGAAAAACAGCAGTATAAAAAGTAAGGTTGGTCTCATGGTATATAGGTTGATAGTTGAGCGTGAAAATAGCAAAATATAATTTATGAATCCGTTTCTGACCAGGATGCATGATTCCTCAATATATGCTAACTTCGGTATCTTTAAAGCCTGACCACTGAAATTGAAAGAGCCCGGAATTCTGTTGATCTCACTGGATTTTGAACTATTCTGGGGTGTGCGCGACTGCATTCCTGAAGGCCAGTGTCGTGAGCGCATAGAAATGGTTCATACAGTCATTCCCAGACTGGTAGATCTGTTTGAATTGTTTGACATTCACGCCAGTTTCGCAACTGTAGGAATGTTGATGGTTCGTGATTTTGAGGAGCTTCTGCGATATTCTCCGATTAACAAACCGGAGTACCTCGATAAAAATCTATCCCCATACAACGGATATCTGAAAAATATCAACGGCCAAAATACCAACTTACATTTTGCACCGGCTCTTGTACAGCGAATCGCTCAATCTCCAGGACTGGAAATAAGCAGCCACACTTTTTCTCATTATTACTGCCTTGCCGAGGGACAGGGTGCGGCCGAGTTTGAACAGGACCTTCAAGCCCATATCAGATTGGGATCCGATCAGGGAATTGAACTTAAGACGCTGGTATTTCCCAGAAATCAATACAACCGACAATATCTCGAAATCTGTCGAAAAAATGGAATCCGGGCATTTCGCGGAAACGAATCTTCATGGTTATATTCTGCCAGGGATGACAAACAGGAAACGTCACTACGACGAGCATTCCGGCTAGCCGATGCGTATATCAATCTTTCGGGGCATCATACGTATGGTCAGAATTGTATCAAGCGTCAAATTCCATTGAATTTTCCGTCGAGCAGATTTTTAAGGCCCGTGAATCCAAGAAACAAATGGTTGGAAGAACTACGGCTCCGACGCATCACGTCGGCTATGGATTATGCAGCTATGCATGGTGAAATTTATCATTTGTGGTGGCATCCTCACAATTTCGGAGAGAACACAGATGCTAATTTTGAATTCCTCGAAAAAATTCTATGCCACTATCGACAATTGAACCGGCAATACGAGTTTAAAAGCTATAACATGGCCGAGCTGGCCGAACACCTTGAAGCGGTTCCGGAATGCGTATAAAACTGCTGATTCTAGGAACTGATGGGCAGGGTACCAACATCCTGTACCATGCTTTAAAGAATGAAGTTGACCATACAATGGTTATTCTTGAGCATCGTCAAAAACGTTGGGAGCTGGTGCGCAAACGGCTTAATAAATTCCCGGTAAGTACCGTGTTTGGACAATTGCTTTTTCAGGTTTTGATAATGCCTGTAATTGAAGCGTCTTCGCAATCCCGACGCAATGAAATTCTGAAAAGTTTCTCTCTAAATCCTTTACCGGTGCCGGAAACCGATCGAAAATGGGTGCCCTCGGTGAATTCAACAGAGTGTCGCGACAAGATTGCACAATACCAACCTGACATCATACTGCTCAGTGGAACGCGCATTTTATCAATAGAAACCATTGCTTCGATAAAATGTCCGATTGTAAATCTTCACGCCGGTATTACTCCTTTTTATCGCGGGGTCCACGGTGCGTATTGGGCGTTGATAAATAAAGACAATACGAATTGCGGAGTAACTTTGCATTATGTCGACAGTGGGATTGATACCGGCCAGATTATCGCACAGGAATGTATTTCACCAAATAAGCGTGATAATTTTTCAACCTATCCGATTTTGCAACTTGCAGCGGGAATAAAATTATTGCAACGTCATCTTCAGTCGATAGCTTCAACCGTCCCGTCTACAACTGATTCTCCGGCAACCAAAGGTAAGCTCTGGTATCATCCCACCATTTGGGCATACCTGAAAAATCGCTGGCAACACGGAGTAAAGTAGCATTATATTGCTTCATTTCCACCTGCTGGAATCTCTTCAAGTACTTCTCTCAACCCTTTTGAAATAAAGGTTTCCATTTCTCCCATTTCATTGTAATAGATCAGGTATACTTCGAGATTCTTTCCCTTTTCTGAATTGATGAAAGCAATCGATTTCTCTGGACCATACACCATAAAAATGGTTGCAAATGCATCGGCCAGCGCACAACTTGAAGCTACCACTGTAGCACTCAGCAGTTGGTGCGACACAGGATATCCGCTGACAGGATCGATGGTATGCGAATATCTGTTGCCATCCTTCTCGTAAAATTTGCGGTAATTGCCTGACGTGGCAACGGCTTTGTTTATCAACCTTAACGTTGCCTGAGTTCCCCGTTCACTGGATTCGTTGGGTTGATCTATTCCGATAAGCCATGGATTTCCCTGCTCATTCAAGCCGGCTGCACGCATTTCTCCACCAACCTCAACCATAAGATTTTCTATCCCTTTGGATTTCAAAAATTCAAATACAATGTCTACTGTGTATCCCTGGGCAATACCGTTAAAATCCAACTCAATGGGTTTATTTTTTACAATTTCCATCGTAGTGGAGCGATGGCTACCGGCATCGCTTTGGTTGGAAACCTTTACTTCAAAATCCCAGTCAACAAGCGGTAACAACGAATCTACATTTACTTCGTGATCCGGTTGCGGCCCTTCTGGTCCGAATCCCCACGCTCGCACCAATGGCATCACAGCTGGCTCAAAGGCGCCTCCTGATAAATCACGAAGATCCTTTGATTCAAATACCATTCGAATAAAATGTTCATCGTTGGTCACAATTTCATCCTGCCTGTTGAATCTCGAAATGGTTGATAAATCAACATAGGTAGACAACGACTGATCGATTACCTTCAAAATCGAATCCACACTGTTTTGGTGATCTTCCAAACTGGCTCCGTAATACTTTACCATATAAGTAGTTCCTTGGGCCGGACCTCCAAATTCATAGGAGAGTTCTGTTGCATCAGATTGATGGTTTCCATTATTGCAGGCAGAAACAGTAAATATCAAAAATGACAGCCCGATTGCTGCCCGAATATTGGTCATAAAACTAATTTGTCACAAAATTAACAGAAGGCGTGTAATCACATTCACCAATATGATTCCATTCCAGTCAATGATTCCCGACCACATTTTTACCAAATATCCTTGCGGTAATCACTTTTACAAGAGCGTTTCCTACTGGGAAATAAAAGGCAAAAAACAGGGTCATGGCGAGACTGAAATTTCGAATTCCAAACCATTGATCCAGAATATTATCGGGATACGCATAGGAACTTTCAAGTGCATAACCAACAAATTCCAGAATTCCCATAGCAATGAGTCCATATGCATATTGCGTATGCCATGATAGGTTTCTCAATAACAACGCTATAGGAATCATGTACAGAATATAGGTGGTAAAAATCTGCCAGTAAGACTTGAACTTTGCAATTTCCGCCCACTTACCAAATTCATTCATTGCGATTCCTGCTACCAGAAAGACCACAACATAAACCGAAATTAGTTTGAAGCTAACTTTCAGAGAAGAGAACACAAAATTCTTCAGATCAATCCAACTCATGACTGATTGCATACGCGCCAAACGTTCCATGGTGACTAAGTGAAACATCAAAAGCAGATTTCTGTCCATCAATATATGCTTCCGGAATTCCCCTGATGTCCTTGCGGATTTGAATATCCTCCATTCCGCAACCTTCCAGTTGAGCCAGTTCCGCACAAAGCTGTAAGCGCACAGTGTCAGCCTGAACCGCATATTCATCGGTTTCCAAAGGAAAACAGTGGTCATGAATCACCTGGCGCTCATTTAAAAATGCGACAGTATGGATGCAGTCTTCAAGGATGTAAGACTGCGTACAAAAATCCTGAAACAATGTTCTGACAGTTCCCAGGATACAATCCTTATCCTCATTTTCCTTTTGGACATTGATGTAACAATCGAACATTTTGGGTGCGAAATAGCGCTTTTTGAACTGTTTATAATAAGATTTATACGCACTTTCTTTCATCGACCAGATCATCCAGATCCACTGTTCCCGATCCGTTTCTTTTGATCGAATAAAAAGCTGCTCATTTAACGTAAATATCTTATCCATAAATCTTTGGCACCTGGATTTAGGACTATGGCTTGAAGCGATTAACGATATAACATCGTTTCCTATCATTTTTTCATATTGATGGTGATGATTTCCACCGCATCTTTAACAGTCAGCATCCTTTCCGCACTATCGTCATCTATCTCTATATCGAAAGCCTCTTCGGCATCCAGTATGATATCCACAAGGTGCGCTGAATTAATCTTCAGATCTGCCAGTAAATCAGTTTCTTCATGAATATTGGCAAAAGCATCTTTGTCCTGAACATACGGTTCAATAATAGTTTTTAACTTCTCAATAACCGCTGACCGTTCCATTATCATTTTATGAATTTAATGTTTTTTAAAAAGCACACATGCGTTCACATCACCAAAACCGAAGCTGGATTTGGCAATAACCTGAACGTCAATGTTATTATTTTTTATTGAAACCATTTTATTTTGATCCACAACTTTCAGGATTTCCGAATGAATTTCTTCGATATTGATGTTGGGCTGAAGAAATCCACTTTTCAGTTGAAGCGACACCGCCACCAATTCGATGGCTCCTGCAGCGCTGAGACAATGTCCGGTAAGAGACTTAAGCGCACTGATGTAAGGAAAGTCAACGCCCCTTCTTTTGAGAGATTCGCTCCAGTTCTTAACCTCCGGCACATCTCCCATCGTAGAAGTCAGGTGACCACTGATCGCATCCACTTCACCTGTTTGAATTCGAGATGATTTTAAAGCCGCTGCTATGCACTTTTGGATGGCAACCGCATTGGGTGCAGTCATGGTTCCTCCCTGGCGTTGACCACCGGAATTCGTGTGTCCCCCCAATACTTCTGCATAGATACGTACCCCACGGTCTATAGCATGATCCCTGTCTTCAAGCACCAATGCACCAGCCCCGCTCCCGGGCACGAACCCTGCAGCATAAATACTCATGGGACAGGAGGCTTTTTCAGGATGTTCATTGGAAGTACGGTTGAGTACACGCATAGAGTCAAATCCGCCCCAGACATACGGACCGGAAGCATCGCATCCGCCCACCAACATCACCGTGGCATCTCCCCTGCTGATGCGCTCAAAGCCCATCAATACCGATTCGGTTCCGGTACTGCACGCCGAGGAGTTGGTCGTCACCACATTTCCGAGACCGAGCATTCCCCCCAAATGAGCAGAAATTCCACTGCTCATGGTCTGCTCGATCAGTGTACTTCCCAATCTTCTCACATTTCCGGCATCCGTTTTATAAATACCTTCCCGGATCAAATCGATACCCGCCAGTCCCGCTCCGAAAATACACCCACTGTTCCAGTCAGGTTCAGCATCGGGATTGGTGGAACGCTCAAAACCCGCATCGGTCCAGGCATCAATTCCTGCGATGCACCCGTAAATAATTCCGCTTGCTTTGATTTGTTTTTGTTGGAGTGTACTGAAATAATGATCCATATTAACTCCTTCCAGATCGGGCACGCCTCCAACCTGGCACGCAAAATTCAACGCTTCGAGTTCCGGTAAATGATTAATACCAGACCGTCCATTGCGGATCGCATTCTCGAAGGTTTCCAAACCTGTTCCGTTTGGAGCAACGACTCCGAGTCCGGTAACTACAACTCTTTTCATAAACGGAATATTCCGCTGAGTTCACCACGACAAGCAATTTCAGAATCAGTAGAAAGAATGATCTGACTTTTGATTTTTCCCATTCTGAAAAAAATCAATT
>CAZJLZ010000471.1:0-4652 GCA_964546775.1 uncultured Cryomorphaceae bacterium
ACAACCGTAGGTCCGGAAAGCGTTGCTGCTCTCGCCCGTACCACTGAATTTTCTGCCAGAATAGCTCTCTCTTCCCGAGCGGTTTGTTCTGCTGCTTTGGAATCGGCTTCTGCCTTTTCAGCATCCTTCTGAGTGTCTTCAGCTGATTTCTCGGCTGGTTTCTCAGGAGCTTTGTCGGCGGGCTTGTCTTCCGCTTTCTTGTCTTGCGGCTTGTCTTCCGCCTTGCTTTCCTTTTTGTCTTCTTTAGGCGGATCGGCTTTTTCTTCGGGCTTCGATTTCTTTTCGAGATCAATTTTACCGACTACCGAAAGTCCGGGCATTTTATCCGATTTGGCCTTTACGACCTGCTCGTTGGGATTCTGAATATTCTTGATTAGAATGTCTTCGGACTCCTCTTCTACTTTGGTGCGCGCCTTAGCGGCCGAATCTTTCAGGGAAACAGTTTGACGCTCTTCACGGCCGGGAACGGATTTTTTAACGCGTTCTTTTCGCTCTTTATCCGACTGAAATTCATCGAGTAATATTTCGTACAGTTCCGGAGAAAGCTTAGTGTTCGGAGTAGCATCTACTTCATGCCCCTTTTTACCCAGAAATTCTACGATTGTAGAAATCCCGATATTGAACTCTTTTGCTGCTTTACTTAATCGTACCGGTGTTATTTTCTGTCCTGCCATTCAGTCTCCAAACTTTATTTACGTAGTATTACCCTTTAATCCCGAAAGATATGAATTATTCCAATTCCTCTTCGAGGATGCGCTTGACCTCCCGAACGGTTTCGGCTTCGAGGTCGGTCCGCTTAACCAGATCATCGTCGCTTAGTTCCAGTACGCTACGAGCGGTATCGCATCCTACTGCCTTTAACTCATCGATGATCCATCCTTCAATTTCATCAGCGAATTCATCCAGATCCACATCCTCGCTAACCTGGGCATCGCTCTCACGATAAACATCTATTTCGTAACCGGTTAGCTTGCTCGCCAGTTTAATGTTGTGTCCTCCCTTACCAATGGCCATTGAAACCTGGTCCGGTTTGAGGTATACATTCGCTTTTTTGTTCTCGTCATCGATTTCCATCGAGGTAATTCTCGCCGGACTCAACGCACGTGAAATGAACAGTTGGGTATTGTTCGTGAAGTTGATCACGTCGATGTTCTCGTTTTTCAATTCGCGAACGATGCTGTGAATACGTGATCCTTTCATACCGACACAAGCTCCTACCGGATCGATGCGGTCGTCGTACGACTCAACTGCAACTTTGGCGCGTTCACCCGGTTCTCTCACGATTTTCTTGATGGTAATCAAACCGTCGAATACTTCGGGAACTTCCATTTCGAACAACCGTTCGAGGAATTCAGGAGCATTTCTCGATAATACAACGACCGGATTGTTGTTGCGCATTTCAACTTTAAATACCACAGCTCGTACTGAGTCTCCTTTCTTGAAGTAGTCGGTAGGAATCTGCTCTGATTTCGGAAGGATCAATTCGTTGCCTTCATCGTCGAGCACAAGGATTTCTTTTTTCCAGATCTGGTACACTTCACCGGTGATGATTTCTCCGACACGTTCGCTGTACTTAGCGTAAATATTGTCTTTTTCTAGCTCAAGTAGTTTCGAAACGAGATTTTGTCTAAGTGCGAGGATGCTTCGTCGACCGAAATCTTCGAGCTTTAGTTCTTCTGACGCGTCTTCGCCAATTTCGAAATCGGGTTCAATTTTAATGGCTTTCGAATAGGCAATCTGACGATTGGGATCTTCCACTTCACCATCGGCTACAATTTCGCGGTTTCTCCAGATCTCAAGGTCACCCTTGTCGACGTTGAGAATGATGTCGAAATTATCGTCAGAGCCATATTTTCTTATGAGCATACTTCTAAAGACCTCTTCGAGAATACCCATCATGGTTTCCCGGTCTATGTTCTTGAATTCTTTGAATTCCGAAAACGATTCGATGAGACTTACACTGTTCATTGTGCTTGATTATTTGAAGGATAACAAAACCTTGGTGGTTACTATATCTGATTTATTGATTTCTATTTCTTCTGCGTCGATCTTTACCTTTTTCTTTCCCGTTCCTACTTTCTGAGGTTCGGTTCTGATGGTGATCGAGTTTTCTCCTACCGACAACAATTCACCTGAAAGTTCGCGTTCATCGGCAGTATTCACTTTTACAGACCGGCCAATGTGTCGATGGTATTGTCTCCACACTTTTAAAGGTTGGTCTGCACCTGGCGACGTAACTTTCAACGAAAAGTCGTTTTCTTCACGATCCAGATTGTGTTCGATTCCACGACTCACTCTCACACAATCGGCAACCGTAACACCTTCGTCACTGTCAATTTCTACCTGAATATCATTGGAATTGCCGATTTTCAGGTCAACTACAAAACAAGATGTTCCGGCAATAGCGTCGGCAATAAGTGATTCTACTAATTCTCGATGGATCATAAATTTGCGGTAAAAAAATAGAGGGGCGAGCCCCTCTATCATTCAATTCTCGCATAGAACTGGGTGCAAATATAAACATTTTTTCACTCCATGCCAATCAATTTGCAGTGCGGTCAACCAGCACTTTAACCGATTTGCCTTTCTCAAAAATTTCTTCGCGAATCAACTGTCCTTTTCGGCTCAATGTTCTGTATTTTCCGTCCTTGAGCCCGTTTTTGTATTCGGCTTCCGTCTGAATCTGGCCGTTGCTGTGATAGATGACCTCCTTGCCGTGCAGTTTACCGGAGTTGTAATTGGTCTTTCGCCAGACACCACTGTTGTCGAAATAATATGTCCACTCTCCATGGGGTCGGCCTTCGCTGTAGCTTCCCTCACTGACCAATGTTCCGCGTTCATCGTAAGTGCGCCAGATTCCGGTTTTAACTCCGTTTCCAAACCAGCCGGTTAATTGGAGTTGTCCGTTCTCGTGCCAATATTTCCATTCGCCGTGTTTCATATCATTCTCCCATGTGCCTTCGTATATTTTCTGACTATCGGGACTCCACCCCGTCCATTTGCCGTGCATTTTACCTTCGTTAAAACTACCGATGTCTTTCTGATTTCCGTCTTCGTACCAGGCTGACCATTCTCCCTGCTCCAGACCCGAAGTATATCCTCCCTGTTGAAGTTTGTTGCCATTTTCGAACCACGTTACCCACTCACCTTCTTTTTGATCCTGGAGATAAGTTCCTTTTTTCCACAGGGCACCATCGGGGTAGTAATGCAACCACTCACCGGTTTTCTGACCATTGTCGTAATTTCCGACATAGTTGAGTCCGCCGCTTTCGAACCACACTTTCCACTCTCCGTGCTGCTCTCCTTTCAGAAACTCACCTTGCATTTCAAGCTCTCCGTTTTCACGCCACCAGCGCCACTCACCGGTTTTCACTCCCCGCTCGTAATGACCTTCAACGCTCGGTTTACCATCCGGAAAAAATTCGCGGTATCCTTCGTGCAACTCGTCTTCCAGAAATGTCATCTGACTCATCACTTCACCCGTAGAATGCCAGAATTCCCACGCACCCGACTTCATTCCGTCGAGATAAGAACCTGTGACCTTTTTGTTTCCTGAATTAAAATTCTCTTCGAATGCGCCGTGCTTAAGTCCATTTTTGTATTCGTACCGTTCCCTGACCGTTCCGTTGGTATACCGCTCCATCATATAGCCGTTGCCCGCATCGATGGTTTTTGTGCCACGGACATCCCAATATTCCATTACAAGAAGAGAATCGCCGACATAAATTTCCGTCATTCTGGGTGCTCCGGTTTCGTGAAAATATTTCCATTCATCCACCTTTTTCCCCTGGTTGAAAAAACCGGTTTCCTTCAGCGTATCGTTGTCGAACCACGCTTCCATCAGACTATCCTGTTGATTCAGTTTAAAATATCCGCGGTGACTGAGCACTCCGTTTTCGTGATAGCGCAATACTTCACCGTGTAGTTTTCCGCGGTAAAACCCGCTTTCTTCCATCAATTGGCCATCCTCGTACCAATAGCGCCAGGTACCGTGCTCCAAACCATCCAGAAACTGACCCTGACTTTTTTTCACGGCTTTTTCCTTATCCCAAAAATCTACATGAGGAACCAGTTTCGGCTTTTGTGCAATCGCCGGGAGGAAGAGGAAAACAGCGTACAGGGCTATAAGAAATTTCATTGTTGAAGTTGAGATTGTATTGCGGAAAGTCGTGGGTTCAAAAATAGTATTCTTCACTTTCTAAAGTTACCTTGTTTGTTGAAAATGACTTAAGACTTATCAATAATCATGAACTCTATTCTGATCTCAGGTGGCACTGGAATGATCGGAAGGGCACTCACTACGAAGCTCATTCAGGAAGGCTTTCGGGTGCACACCCTTTCGCGAAATCCGAATTCATCCCAAGCCGGTGAACATCAATTTCATTGGGACCCAGAAAAACAATCCATTGATTCTTCCTCTCTGAAGGGAGTGATCGGAGTCATCCACCTTGCGGGTTCTGGTATAGCAGATCGGCGTTGGTCGAAAAAACGAAAATCTGACATCATTGAAAGCCGGGTTAAAAGTGCCGAACTTCTGAAAAAAGCCATGCGTCAAAGCGGTCACGAATTTGAGTTTTTTATAACGGCTTCCGGAGGCAATTATTACGGAACGCTAACGAATGAACTCATCTACAACGAGTCTGATCCCGCTG
>CAZJLZ010000472.1:0-4894 GCA_964546775.1 uncultured Cryomorphaceae bacterium
TTGCTTCCGGTTGCTATTACCGCGTCGATGTCTTTGAGACGCTCAGTAAACTGCACCTGCTTTTCAATGTCGGGTTCGAACTGAGCCAGCGTTTTAACCGCGAGTGGAATCAACAGTTTGTCGTCCGAAGACAATTTAACCACCGCAGTATGTCCGGTGACCAGAACGCTGAGCAAATCGTGAAAACCGACCATTGGAATATTGCCGGCCATCACGATTCCGACTTTTTTCCGGGCGGTATGGGCAGATGATCCGAGGTTGTAATTTTCCAGCCATCGGTTCAGATTCGATTCCTTCAGGTTTTCGCCCCAGGCTTTCAGCGAACGGCGCACATTGTCCGCAGTAAACCACCCGTTGTGGTGGAACGCGGTTTCAATCAGTTGCTTCCAGTTTTCGTATTCTTTTTCGCTCAATCCCGATGAGTAACCAGGCCAGGGCTCATCGTTTCCGAGGTGTAAAAACACCTTACCCAATTGGACAAAAGCTGATTTTCGTTGTTCGGGCTGCATGGATAGATTCGTCTCTTTTTCGGGCGGGCAATTATACTTGCCGTATATTTGCAAAGCTAAAACAACCCAATAGATTTTTTGAATTATGGCGATAATCATTACGGACGAGTGTATCAATTGCGGGGCTTGTGAACCCGAATGTCCGAACAACGCGATATACGAAGGCGGAGAAGAATGGAGACTGGCCGACGGAACCTCTTTGAACGGGGTGCTTACCACTCCGATGGGCAATACCTACGAAGCCGATGCAGAACAGGAGCCTGTGAGTATGGATATCTATTATATTGTTTCTGATAAATGTACCGAATGCGTGGGCTTTCACGACGAGCCCCAATGTGCTGCAGTTTGTCCTGTAGACTGCTGTGTCGATGATCCCGATCACCGCGAGTCAAAGGAAAAACTGCTGGAGAAGAAAGAGTTCATGCATTTGTAGGAGGTAGTACAGTGTGTTCCGCCCCACAGATTTCCATATCTTTGAAAAATGGAGATGCGATTTCAGTCTAAAGATGAAAGCAACCGGATGCAGGAAGAAGAATTTCTGAGATTATCCGGTGCCGAGCGTTTCTTTGCATTTGTCGAGTTGAGTCGTGCTGTTTTAAAACGTTTTCCACAAAGAGCAGAGAAGGAATATTTTGTCTATCTACAATAGAGTTACAAATCTTATTCAGACAGCTTGCAAAAGTTGCTATGAAAGCAACTCAGCCTATTCGGGTTTACTAAAGAATGTCATGATAGGGCAGCGTAGCAGGAAGCTACGTTGAGTGAGGTTATTCTTGTCAGAAACATCATTCCTCAACAGCGGATTATACATTTTAAATCAACTCTCCGGAGAGCCATTGTGAAACAGAGCTTATTTGTTACAAAATTTAGAAGGACAAAAATGGTTCAATTTAAACCAATCAACTTACCAGTCTGAATCGTTTCTCCATCTTTGGTCAAATGCCAAAAGCTAAGACCTGAAGATTGGAAATCGGTAATCTTGGTTGAAGGTGCCAGTATCGGAGAAGAATAGAGCAATTTGCCAGACACATCAAAAACAGAAAAATGCAAATTCTGGCCGGCAGAATACGAATCAATCTGTATATCGAATTGTTGATGAAATGGATTCGGGTAAACATGTACATTTTCGACTGCCTGCTTCTCGAAAACACCCACAGAATTTGACAATCGGGCGATGTAATTGTGGGAACCATCCTGTGAAATATTGAAATTCCCTCCGCAATATAGTTCTCCATTGTACTCACATAAAGCTGGAGTATAATGGTTGACACCTGTCCCAACAGTATTCCACGTGGAGCCGGACCATTCTGCCACAGCACTAAGACCTGCTGTTACGGGAGCTCCAATTCCTCCCGAGCAATATAGCTTATCGTTAAACACCAAAAACTTTCGAACAGGAAACATATTTTCATTACTGAAAACCGACCAGTTGTCACCGTCCCACTGATTGATTATCCGGGAAATCTCTCCCATGTCTAACAGTAATTCCGATCCTACAAGTAATTGGTTGTCCCATTCAATCATAGCTGAATTTCCAATTCCTACACCTGATGAAACATTGTTCCATTCAGTTCCATTCCACCGTGCAATGTTGTTACTGGGCGTGTCTCCGGCAGAATCGAATGGGCCAACCGCATACAACTCGTTTTGAAAGACATATAGGTCATTCACATTATTGCCTCCAATGCCTGAACCCAATGAATGCCAGGCACTACCATCCCATCGGGCAATTCTACTGGCAGGTTCGCCGCCCGCTATGGTGAATATTCCACCAACAACCAATTCGTTGTTATACACAGCCATGGAATGAACAGTGTAATCGGTTCCGGTTCCAACTGCGTTCCATTCTTCTCCGTTCCAACGGGCAATATTGTTCGCTGCGGTCTCACCGGCCTGTGTGAAACTGCCAGCAGCGTATAAGTCACCGTCGAACGCTACCAAGAAATCAACAAAACCGCCATTAAGACCAGTCATTCCCGATCCCAAGGCAGACCATTCCGATCCGTTCCAGGCTGCAATTCTGTTGGCTTGAATCTCTCCTGCTTCGTAGAAATGGCCTCCGGCTATAAGCTGATCATCATAAACCAATAAACAGTTGACCGAGCTATTCACTTCTTGCGGAAGCGATACCCAATCTGCCTCCTGACCATTTACATTATTCATGGAAAACGACATTCCGAATAATGCAATACTGAGCAAAAAAGTACTGCGTTTAAGAGCGGCATGAAAGACGAATTTTTGAAATGAGCAGAGGTGTGTTGTTTTCATGATGATTGGTTTAATACTATTAAATATAACATTCTTTCACAACGTGTTGTGCTAGACCCGAATAGCATGAAAGAAAATTTGATTACAACTCCAATACAGTTTCTTCCATAGTAGAGAGGTTGAGCAACGATATGACTTTGTTTTCAATTACTTTTCCGGTGAAATTTCCACTGTCACTGAATTCAAATCGGCGATGGAACCGCTCCATGATCAAGCTACTACCATCTGGTGAGCAATCTATTGAGCCTACTTTGTTGAGTAGGCAATGATCGATAAGTTTACTTAAAGTTTGTGTATTAATATCGTATTCAAACAAGCCGTCCGCTTCAGAATCATCGAAGTTTGTAAAATATATTTTATCACCTAATGGTGAAATTGTAAGCCCCGTCAATGAATAAATCTCTTGTTCATATAGATCAATTAATCCGGTGAATTCTAAATTCTCTTCTTCGTCAATATCACAAATGCCAATTTGAATACTCGAACCCTGTACGATTCTACTGACCATAATTCCATTTGAAGATACATCGTTATAACCGGCGTAATCGTAAAGTATTGTGTCAGGAGTAGTGGTATTATTTGACTGTCCAAACAAGAAATAAGGTATTGCCAATACGGGAGAATGTAAATAATAAATACGATCTCCTTCAGTATTCCAAACTGGATAAAGATTAGCAACATTGTTTGTAATCTGACGCAAGCTGTCACCAGAAATCTTGACAGTCCATATTTGACGATCTGCGGAATTATCGAATGCAACCCAATCATTCGTACTCCAATCCGGCTTTGATAACAAGGGTGGAAAGTCAGTGACTGAGAAACTAGCGTTTGATGCGATATCGTAGGTCCTTAATTGGCGCGTTCCGTTATTAAGGTATTGATAAATAAACTGGTTCGAATTGCTTGGGCTGAACGCAGGTAATGAATAGTGCGGGCCCGACGCTAGCTCAAAATGAGATATCCAACCTAAATCCGCATGAGAACCATAGTGGCCACAAACAGGTAGACTACCATAAGGTAGACTACCATTAGCAGGATCATTTTCTTTTTGACATGAAACCGAAAGTAATACCAAAGCGATTAGTGAAATATGTTTGCGCATAATTGGCTTAATTTAGGACTAGTTTTTCAATGAAAGTTTTGCTCTCTCCCATGAAGCGAATGAAATAGATGCCAGCACCTACATTGTTCAAATCAAATTCAAAGTTATTAACACCACCTTTTAGAGATTCATTTTCTATTTGGACTATTTCACATTGTAGTTGGTCAATGGGGATTGAATAAAGCCATAATTAGCTTTTTTTAATGAGTTACGGTTTCGGTAAAATTAAAAATTTTTTCGAGCGTTCAGTTCAATCATCGTTTTGTTCACGAGTGCGGCTAGCTCGTCAGGCAAGGATATTCCATACTTTTACCCCTCTCAATCCCGTTCCACATCATGTTGAAACAAAAAATTCCATTCTTGTTCGTTTTGCTCTGCCTTGCGGGAAAATTCGCTTTTGCACAAACCCCACAGCAAGTAGAGGATTCGGTGAGTCATTACCTCAGCCAAATGGCAACCTCTACGAATAGCCATACCCAACTTTCCGCCCATGAAGATTTAAAACGTTTTCTTTCCCGTGCGCTATTGAAGCCTGAAGTTTTTCATCACCCTTTTGATTCAATAGATAAAATGGCCATCCTCGGAAATCCTGAAGATGGATTGCGCATCTGGAGCTGGCATGTTCCATTGAGAGATGCACCACCAGAATATGGCAGTTTCGTGGTTCAATACAACGAAAAGAAAGAGATGTGTACGGTGCACGAATTGGAGCAAGATAAGAATGAAGATTATCGGGATCAGGCAACTTACCATACTTCCAATTGGCCCGGAGCTTTGTATTACGAAATGGTACCTTTCGGAAAGAAAAAACCTGGTTATTACTTGTTGTTCGGTTGGGATGGACACGATGACCTCAGCAATAAAAAACTGGTTGATGTACTCCATTTTTCTTCGGGAAAATTAAAGCTTGGGAAACCGATCTTCAGTAAGGATGGAAAATCCATCAACCGGCTGGTTTTCGAATACAGAGAGGACGCTGTGTTTAGCGTGGGTTATTATCCGGATATGGATATGA
>CAZJLZ010000473.1:0-2594 GCA_964546775.1 uncultured Cryomorphaceae bacterium
GTGCACAAGTGTATCGGAAACCTATGTTTATTTAATGACTTCGGCGGTGCAAAGCGAAATGGTTGACGCTTCTTTTTGGCCCAATCCCTTCAACGCAGTGCTGAATATGGAATGTGACTGTACATTCGGCTATACCCTGACTGATGTTATCGGGCGTACCGTAGCGAGCGGGTCGGCTGTAGGAAGAGAGACTTTGGACACTTCCCTCCTTCCTGCCGGAGTTTACATTGTACAACTGACAACATCAGACAACCGTGTTATTACAAAGCAATTGGTGTCCGGAAAGCGCACCCCGTAATGAAGTTGTTTTGCCCGGAAACCATTAAAGGTTTTCGCCGAATACCTTGGGAATTTGGTCGCGGGTTGGTTCACTTTTCCTTTCTGGTTTTGCAGAAATTTACGATTGAAAACAAATACTTCAAATCTTAAGACCTCGTTCAGGTGACTTGGACGGATTGTAGTGCTTAAGACTGACGTTCCCAACTTTTCCCTTTTAGTTTATGGTTTAGTAGTTGACACAAAATACATCTCTATTTCCCCTTTGCCTTTTGCTACAATCTTACCGCGGCTTTCAAACTTGAAAGCGGTATCGTCATTTAATAACTCGAAGGTGCTTTGACTTATGTTTACTTTTCCAACTTCTCCCGATGATTCCATCCGACTCGCTGTATTCACCGTATCGCCCCAGATGTCATACTGGAATTTCTTCACGCCTACGATACCGGCTACCACCGGTCCGGTATGCACGCCGATGCGAATCTCAAAAAAAGGAAGTGCTTCAGCGGTTTTCTTGGCTTTACCTTTCTCCACTACTTCGGCCATCTCCAAAGCAGCTTGCACCACGTCCTTGGCATGGGTCTGGTTCGGAGTTGGCAGTCCGCCAGCGGCCATATAAGCATCGCCAATGGTCTTGATTTTTTCGATGCCGTATTTCTCGCAGATGTTGTCGAAAGCGGAGAAGCATTCGTGCAGGTCCGCCACCAGATCTTTCGGCGTTACTTGTTCGCTCATGGCGGTGAAGCCCTTAAAATCGGTGAAGAGTACCGTTACCTGATCGATGAGCTGTGCGTCTGAATGGCCCTTCTCCTTGAGTTCCTGCGCGGTTTCTTCAGGAAGGATATTCAACAGCAGTTCTTCGCTTCGCTGCTTTTCCTTGCCAATTTTGTTCCGCTGAACAAGAAAGACGCCTGCGAACAGCAGCACCACAGCAAACCCGCCCATAAAACCGTTGCGCACAGTTTTCTGTCTGCGTACTTCCTGAGCTTGTATGGCTATTTCGGAGGCGTGCTCCAGACTGTCCGCGAGCATCTGCTTGTCAAACTCCATTTGCTGTAGTTTTTTTGACGTTTCCACCTCATTGGAGCTGTCCTTCAAAGCCATGAGCTGCTCGTGGTATTCCAGCGCCCTGGCCGTGTTACCCAGCTCTTTATGTGCCCGATGGAGACAATCACAGGCGGTGCGGTCGAGGAAGGCATTGCCAGTTCCGATTGCCTGTTCGCAATGGTGTACCGCTTTGGCCGGCTTACCGAGGTCCAGGTAGCTGTTTCCTACGATAATCACTGCGTTCGATCTTCTCAGCTTCTCTCCCTTTTTGTCGAATATCTCAACAGCCTGGTTGGCATAGTAAATGGCGGAATCAGGTGAGTCCTGTTCTTGTTGTATCCTGGCAAGTCCGATCAAAGATATACCCATGGCCCTTTGGTCATTGTATTTTGTGGCAATCGCGAGACTAAGTTGGTGGTACTCCCCAGCCTTCTGCAGATCATCGCGCGCCATCCACACCGCTGCCAGATGTTCGTACGTGGAGACCAACTGACGATCCCGTCCCAACTCCTTGTACATGGCCAACGCTTCCAACGCATACTTCTCCACCAGGTCGTACTCTTTCATGGTGAGATATACGTTGCTGATGTTGTTCGCAACGCTCGCGAGGGTGCTCGAGTCTGTTGCCGACTCCCGGACCCTACGATAGGCTGCTACTGCGTTGGGTGAGTCGCCCATCTGCAAATACACGTTGCCCAAGGCATTGTCCATCATCAATACCGACTTCGTGTCGGCAAGGGCCTTGTGCATGCGTCTGGCTTCTTGGAGCTGGTCCAATGCGGCTGCGAAATTCGACTTTAGTGCATAGGTCACCCCAGTAAGGTGATGGGCCTGGGCCTGGAGCGTACTGTCCGAAACTTCTACTGCGAATGTTTGGAGCTCATTGGCCAGGACCAGTGCCGAGTCCGGTTGCGAAAAAACGAAACTACGCCAGATGTAGTCGCAATAAGCGTTGCCGCGTTTACTGTCGGGCAGAGTTTCGTCCTGCCAGATATGCAGTAGGGAATCTAAGTCGGTTTGTGCATTCAGAGATAACCCTGAAACGGCGATGAGAATGAAGAGTGCAATTCTTTTCATGGTTGCGAATCTTTCAAATGGTTTACAACTGGCGTCCCGCAACCATCCTAATAAAAACGCACTTCATCTAACTACCTCTTCAGCGGGACTATGGCGCAACAAAATAAAGTTTATAGTTGATAGTATTTGTTTTAAAAGGGGGAAAAAATTGAGGTCGAATAATACGAAAACATACATCGGCTTTGGTTAATTGC
>CAZJLZ010000474.1:0-4947 GCA_964546775.1 uncultured Cryomorphaceae bacterium
TCGTTCTGTGCGTAATCCTCGTACAACACCTTCATCACCGAATCGAGTGAAAATTTATTGCCCGAATGTTTCCGGATCAGCAGGTCACACATCATCGCATTGAGCGCACCTTCGGTATAGATTGATACCTTTCTGTTTGGAACGCCCCGCGTGTACCCATCGAGCCAGGTATCGAAAGATGATTCTGCTACGGACAGATTTTTCCGGCCAAAATTCTCAAAATGCTTGTTCGCGAATTCGGAAAGTTCGAACAGAAATTTCTCCTGAGAAAACCCGCCGGAACGCACCAGCGTCAGATCGCCCATGTACGTGGTAACCCCTTCGGAAATGTAACCGAGCCTCGAATAATTCTCTTTGCTGAAATCGTAGGGCAGCATTTCCTGCGGACGGATTTGTTTGATGTTCCAGGCGTGGTAGAGTTCATGGCTGCTCAGCGCAAGCAAATCGGGGTATCGTCCTTTTTCCTGAAAAAGATCGTATCCGGGACCTAGCAGCAACACGGTACTGGTACTGTGTTCAACTCCGTGGTAAACGCGATCAGGACGGGCGTGAATGAGGAAATGGTATTCCGAAACGGGAAAACTGCCAAACGCCTCGATCTGTTTTGCCGTGAATGCAGCAAAATCGTGTTTCATTCGTTTCCAATCGGGTTTGCACTCACCGGCGAGCCAAAGATGAAATTTAGTCTTGCCGACTTTATAAGTCTCGTGTTGCAACTGTGCCGAAGCGATGAACGGGCTGTCCATCAGCTCCTGGATGTCGGAGGCGACGAGCGTGTGTTTCTTTTTCTGTGACATTCCGCAGGCGACGGTGTAGTTGCCCGGAATTTTGAGCGTAACCTTTGCCGGAACGTGCATGTGATCAGGACGGAAGAGCAGGCAATTGACCGGGTTGACATAGAGCATGTTTTCATCTACCCACGTACTTCCGGCGTTGAGCTCGGCCGCGAAATAGTTGTAATCTACCGTGATGCTTTTGCACGAATTACAATGGATGATCCACGCGTCTTTGCTCACCTTTTCGAAACGCAACTCCTTCCCTTTTTCGTCGCGCACCGAAAATTTCTGTACGTTCTTTGCAAAATTTCCAAGTTCGTAGCGGCCAGGTCTCCACGCCGGAAGTTGCAGTGTCACGACTTCTTCCCGATCGAGCCGGATTTTTAATGAAATATCGAGGTATTGTTGTTCGGGGCGTTGGTAGCTGAGGGTGTAATGCATGAATCGGATTTGGATGCCGCAAAGTTAATGAAAGTGCGGAAGGTGGGGTATGGGTTTTACCAAAGACGAATACCAGCGCTACTGGCATGTAACACAATTTTTGCTACCGGTTAAGCCAAAGGTGAGACTACATCATCCGCCAAAAAACGCAAAGGCCTCATACACCAGAAAGGCAGGCCACACAAGGGCTTTTAATATACCGAGCACACCGCTCCAAAAACCTGTGGCAATGGAAATAAAATAAACCGCAGCACCGATAAGCCCCAGACCATAAACAGCGCCTGAAGTGCCGCTTTGTTCCATTCTCTTTTTCATAACTTAAGGTTTGGTGCGGGCAATGTACACTTATGAACCGGAATAGAAATAATTGCAAGAAAAATCGCTTCGGGAAAACGAAAGAAATGTCTCAGGCTTTCTTCACAAACTCACTCTTCAGCGCCATTGCTCCAAACCCATCAATCTTACAGTCGATGTTGTGATCACCGTCGGTAAGCCGGATGTTCTTCACCTTGGTACCTTTCTTCACGGGACCGGAGGCGCCCTTTACCGGAAGATCCTTGATCACCACCACGCTGTCGCCATCCAGCAGCACATTGCCGTTGGAATCCTTCACCACCAGGGTGTCATCCGCAGTTGATTCTTCAGGATTCCACTCGTGTCCGCACTCGGGACACGAAAACAAACCACTACCATTCGGATATCCATAAGGCGATTTACATTCGGGACAAGATTTTAATACTTCAGACATAACAGCGGGTTGAAATTCGCAGCTAAGTTAAACTTTCTGACCGGTGACTGTGTTCGTGGAGATATGACGACCAAAGATCTTCGCTCTGTTTTTTCTCAAATGCAACAATGTTGCAACAAATGATTATCTTCGTCGCGTCAAATTTTGAAATATGAACAAATTCTCCGGATTATTTCTGCTCGCTTTTACTGTCCTCACTGCGCTCTCAGCATGCAAAAAAGATGAGCCGATCGATCCTGTCATTCCCAATGAGGAAGAAGTCATTACCACGCTTATTTACACCCTCACGCCGGAAGGCAGTGACACCTCCATTGTGTTGAGTTTCTTCGATCCCGACGGTGACGGCGGTGCACCTCCGGAAATTACCGTTGATACGCTCAACAGCAATACCACTTACAGCGGTACGCTGCAACTGCTCAACGAGACCCAGAATCCGACAGAAAACATCACCGGAGAAATCGCCGCCGAAGGAGAGTCGCACCAGTTCTTTTTTGTGAGTTCCGTCCCCGGTGTGGAAATCGAATACAACGATACCGATGCCAGTGGAAATCCGATTGGGCTAACCACCAGCTTTAATACTTCAGAACCGGCAAGTGGAACACTTACCATTACCCTCCGACACGAGTTGAATAAATTCGCGGGAGGCGTGGCCGACGGTAATATCGCCAATGCAGGTGGCGAAACGGATATCGAAATTACGTTCAATGTGGAAGTTCAATAAAAGGGCAGCGGCTTTTTCGTTCTTCATTTTCAATGTTATTTTCTCCTCCGCCCAACCCTGCAACTGGTCGGTTTCCGGCGTTGTCAAAGACGAAAGTACCGGCCAACCCATGGCCTTTGCGAATGTTTATCTCCGCGAACTTCAAACCGGCGATATCACCGACAGTCTCGGACATTTTCACCTCTCTTCCATCTGTATAGGAAACTATCATCTCACAATCAGCCACATCGGTTGTGAGCCGAAAGAAATCTACCTTCCGGTTTCCCACGACACAACCCTCATCATTTTAATGGATCACCACAGCCAATTGCTGAACGAGGTTACCGTCACCAGTGAGGCGGGAAAAACCACTACCCGGGAAAGTCAGTCGCTGAGTGCGCAGCGAATCACCGAACAGGCGGATAAAAACCTTGGGATCCTGCTCGAAAATATTTCCGGCGTGAGCACAATCCGCAATGGCGGTGGAATTGCCAAACCGGTCGTCCACGGGCTATACGGAAACCGGCTGACGATTCTCAACAACGGCATTGCACAAACCGGTCAACAATGGGGAGTGGATCACAGTCCCGAGATTGACCCGATGGCGGCCCAACGGATTACTGTGGTAAAAGGAGCCGGAGCCATGGAATATCCCGGAAATTCTTTGGGAAGCGTGGTGCTGGTCGAGCCGGGCACCATCCCCCGCGACCCACACCTTCACGGCAGCGGGCGCTATTTTTTCGAATCGAATGGAAACGGAAACGGGCTCAATCTGAAACTGCAGCAACACACCGACCTGTTGGCGTGGCGCGTGACCGGAACCCTGAAGAAAATCGGCGACCGACGAACACCGGAGTACTTTTTGCGCAACACGGGTAACGAAGAAGCGCACCTGTCCATACAGCTCGAAAAATCGCTTCGTAAAAACTGGTCGACCGACCTGTATTTCAGCACATTTAATGCCCGATTCGGCGTATTGCGCGGATCGCACATCGGCAATCTCACCGATCTGGAAGAAGCCTTTCAACGCGAAGTTCCCTTCTATACCGAAAATGGTTTTTCCTGGTCGATCGAGGCTCCTCAACAGCAAGTCAATCACCACTTGCTGAAACTGCACACGCGCTACGACCTCAGCGACCATCACCAGATTGACCTCACTTATGCCGGCCAATACAACATGAGAAAAGAATTTGATGTTCGCAGATACAACCGTTCCGACATTCCGGCGCTGAGCATCAAACAGTTTACCCATTTTTTGGAAGGCCGCTACGAAAACCATTTCGCCATAAACTGGGAGCTAAAAACCGGCGTTCAATTCAACCGGACACACAACACCAACCTTCCGGAGACCGGTATTCTGCCGTTGATTCCCGATTATATTTCCAACGAATACGGCGCGTTTATGACACTGACAAAAGTCATCCGACGGGTGACTTTCGAATTTGGCGGGCGCTACGACATCGAGGACCGAAATGTGGCAGCCATTTCGATGACGCTGCCGCGTGTAATTGTGCGCTACCACAACCGCTATCAGACTGGCGGCGCCCTTGCCGGAGCGAGTTACGAGATTTTTGAACATTGGGATCTGACCTATAATTTCGGTGTGGCTTCGCGCAACCCGGAGGTCAATGAATTGTACAGCAACGGACTGCATCAGGGCGTGAGCGGCATTGAAGAAGGCGATCCGGAGCTGAACAGCGAATTATCGGTGAAGCATACCCTGTCGATCAAAGGAAATGTCAGGGAGAAATTGCTGATTCAGGCGTTGTTCTATCACCAGCAAATTTCGGATTATATCTATCTCGAACCGCAGGACGAAATGCGGCTGACGATCAGAGGTGCTTTTCCGGTGTTTCGCTACGAACAAACTGATTCGCGGCTGGCGGGCTTTGACCTATCTGCTTCCTGGCAATGCACGCCCCGGCTCAGCATAACTACGATGTACAGCTTTCTGGAAGGCTACGACCGCGGGAACGACTTGCCCCTGGTTTATATGCCGGCCAATAATCTCTTCGCAGCGTTGAACTATCAGGTTCCCAAGCTGTGGAAATTTCAAAATATTGAAATACAGCTAAACAACCGCTATGTTTTCGAGCAGAAAAATTTACTTCCCGCTCAGGATTTTATGGCTCCACCCGTGGCATATAATCTGGCGGGTCTGAAAATTTCGGCTGAAAAGCAGCTTTCTAAATTCCGGCTACAGCTGTTTGCAAGAGCCGAAAATCTGCTGAACATCAAATACAGGGATTATCTGAATCGGCAGCGCTATTTTGCCGATGAAC
>CAZJLZ010000475.1:0-3426 GCA_964546775.1 uncultured Cryomorphaceae bacterium
TTCAGTTTCGGTATAGCAACTTCAGTAGTGTGATTTTGATAATCATGTTCATTACGAAGTTTGCTTTCCCATTGATTAAGGACATCTAACTTTTTTATGAAAGACAGTTGTTCCTCCTTCTGATAAATTTTATTGAATTTCTCGAGTTGGTTTCTCGTTAATTTGAATACTTTAAATTGAAGTTTGTCTAAATTTTTATAACGGAGCAGCAATCGGGCCTGTTGCTGTATTGGTAAAAAGAATCAAGGTGTTTTCAACAGAAAGATTGGAGCAATTCTCAAAAATTATGGCCAGCGGACTTACCTGATGGGTAACAAT
Source organism: uncultured Cryomorphaceae bacterium (assembly GCA_964546775.1). Taxonomy (GTDB): domain Bacteria; phylum Bacteroidota; class Bacteroidia; order Flavobacteriales_D; family SKUL01; genus SKUL01. Next base: position 319 of record CAZJLZ010000475.1, read on the forward strand.
AATGTTGTTTCGTATGACATCTGTGGCATTGAAATTCCGGAAAAGGTTCCATGAATTTCCGGTAGCCGGCTGGTAGAGATGATTGTTGACAATCATCCATCCGTTGCTGTTAAATTTGCTGAAGTTATCGAAATTGGATGCGACCATCACACTTCCAGCCACCACCCAGTTATCACTTTGTCCTGCACCACTACCTCCTGTCACTTTACCGATTCTGCAATTTGTGATCTGCAAATCGTCATAGTTTTGTACGCCGGTCACTGACAGGTTGCCGAATAATAAACCGGATATGGTAATTCCGGGTGCCCCGATCAGTGCATTTAAAACAATATTATCCAATTGGGCACTCATACCGTTGGAATATTGTGGTGCATGTCCCAAGCCCCGAAAGTGGAGTGTTTTGGTGATGGTAATATTTCCATAAGTGGTAGGCGATGGATGAATATAAATAGTGTCTCCAACCGCCGCAGCATCTATTGCCGCCTGAACACTTTGAAACATCGCTCCGGAATTCGGACTGTTGTCTACTGTAAACGTGGTTTGGCCGGATACGACAAGAACCGGTAAAAAGAGGTAAATCAGTATAATTTTTTTCATGGCGAAAGATTTTCGTTTGAACATTCCTTTCTGAACAGGGCTCATCCATTCAGATGGTTATATCAAAATTGCGGTTCCAGGAGTGGATATTTATCCGGGAAAACAAGGAAAGTTTGAATTAAGGGAAAACACTTAGAACTTATGTGAACGTTGAATTTGCCTCCCTCTCCTCTGTCAATTACAAACAATTCGTTTCTTTGGCCGCATGAATCCGTATCTGATCTTGTTTATTGTAGCGGCCTATTTTGGGCTGCTGTTGACCATTTCTTATTTCACATCGCGCGGCGCCAACAACGACGCTTTTTTTACGGGCAATAAGCAATCGCCGTGGTATGTGGTTGCTTTTGGCATGATTGGTACTTCGCTCAGCGGTGTTACATTCATTTCCATTCCGGGGTGGGTGGGCACAAGTTCCTTCTCTTATATGCAGATGGTACTGGGCTATTTGCTTGGTTATGCCGTTGTTGCGCTGATCCTGATGCCCTTGTATTACAAGCTTAACCTAACTTCCATTTATGCTTATCTCGGTCAACGTTTCGGCCCCAAATCCCATAAAACTGGGGCGGCTTTCTTCCTCATCTCACGCATCATTGGTTCATCATTTCGCTTATATCTGGTAGCAATTGTATTTGAACTTATTTTTCAGAAACTCGAACTCAATATTCCGTTTGCGGTGACGGTACTGATTACCGTCGGTTTAATCTGGCTATACACCTTTCGCGGCGGGATTAAAACCATTATCTGGACCGATACCCTTCAAACTATGTTCATGCTCGCTGCCGTGGGAATCACCATCTATCTCATTGCAACCGATCTGAATCTCGGAGCAGCCGGATTGCTGGAAACGGTGCAAAACAGCAATTATTCAAAGTGGTTCTTTTTCGATGATTGGAATTCACCACAGCACTTTGTAAAACAATTTCTCGCAGGAGCTTTCATTACCATCGTTATGACCGGACTTGATCAGGATATGATGCAGAAAAACCTGAGCTGCAAAAACATCCGTGAGGCCCAAGTCAACATGTTCAGCTTCAGCGCCATTCTGGTGGTTGTAAATTTAATGTTCCTCACGCTCGGAGCGCTGTTGTTCATTTATTCTGAATCTATTGGATTGGCCATTCCCGATAAGACGGACTACCTCTACCCTTCCATTGCGCTCGATGGACATTTGGGTCTGGTTGTTGGGATTTTATTTATTCTGGGATTGATTGCCTCTGCCTATTCGAGTGCAGATTCTGCGCTCACCGCGCTTACAACCTCCTTCTGTGTGGATATTCTCAACGTAGAAAAAGAGGTAGTACTGCAACAGGAAAATATGCGGAAATGGGTACACATCGGAATGTCCGTCACCCTGGTCATGGTCATTCTCATCTTCCGGCTGATCAATAATGAAAGCGTGATTCAAAGTCTTTTTACCGTAGCCGGATACACCTATGGGCCATTGCTCGGGCTTTATACTTTCGGATTGTTTACAAAGCGTCTATTGCGCGACCGCTGGGTGCCGGTTGTATGTATTTTATCCCCAGTACTTTCATATATCCTCAGCAGTAATTCTGAAGTATGGTTCAACGGATTTCAGTTCGGGTTTTTCATCCTGATTGCCAATGGGGTGCTCATGTTACTCGGATTGTTTTCGATCAGTTACCCGTATAAACCGGAGATCACCCGGGCATAATCAGAATCACCGGACGATGGTGACGTGCCCCTGGTAGTCATGATTTATTCCCTTCATGTCGGTAATCCGGGCTTTGTAGATATACACTTCTGACTCCATGTAATGTAAATTTCGTACCCCCGAACCATTCCACCCCAAATTCGGATCCGTGCTGCTAAAAATTACTTCTCCAAGACGGTTCATAATTTTAAGTTCATAAGAACTTTCGCCCAGTACGACCGGTTTGAAAATATCATTCCTGCCGTCCTCATTGGGTGAAAATGCATTCGGAGCATAAAACACATGACCGAGCACTTCGATGGTATGCGTAATCGCATCCTGGCATCCTTCATCATTGGTCACAACCTGATAAACCTGATGTGTACCCGCTTCAGTAAAAAAATAGCTAAAATCGCAATCGTCAATAACAGTTCCGTCTTCCAACGTGTAGGTGCAGTAATCTGCGCCTTCGCTTTGGTTGATGATATCGGTTTCCGGATGGAAGATATCTACCGAAAGCGGATTAAATGAAAACCCTGCCCGCGGCGTCGGTAATACGGTAATGTATTCGGTTCGTACTTTTGATGATTCTCCGATACATCCCGAAAAACTCGCAATGTCCAAGCCTACTGTATAGATTCCGGGAACCGTGTACTCGTGTTCCGGAAATGCTGCTGCAGACGTTGCACCATCCCCAAAATCCCAATGATTCAGCAATTCTGTATCAGCGATGGATTCATTGTTAAAAGTCACTTTCAATGGTGCGCAACCTTCTGTTACACTTGCAGAAAAATCTGCTAAAGGATTGGCATATAACTGTACATAACCAGTATGGGATTCTTCACAGATATCCTGTG
>CAZJLZ010000476.1:0-3510 GCA_964546775.1 uncultured Cryomorphaceae bacterium
GATCGCACCGATGGCGACGCGGTTGCCGTCCATCGAGAGTGCAATCGAGTAACCGGATTGATCACCCGCTGCTTCGCCGTCAATGTCAGCACCTACCTGTACCCATGCACTGCCATTCCAATCGTAAAGTCTCACATGACCGGCATCGTTACCCGTCCCATCATTCCATGCTGACCCAATGGCCACACGGTTGCCGTTTGATGAGAGGGCTACTGCAGATCCGAATTGATCCAGCGCCGCTTCGCCGTCAATGTCAGCACCCACTTGTATCCAAGCGATTCCACTCCAATCGTATAGGCGCACATGGCCGGCATTTGCACCCGCATCGTCGTTCCCAATTGCCCCGATGGCCACTCGATTACCATCTGCTGAGAGTGCTACCGATTGGCCAGATAGATCACCCGCTGCTTCACCGTCGATGTCAGTGCCCACTTGTACCCAGACGTTGCCTATCCATTCATAGAGTCGCACATGGCCGGCACTGCTCGCCCCGTCGTCATTCCCAGATGCGCCGACCGCCAATCTATTTCCATCTGCCGAAAGCGCTACCGATTGGCCAGATATATCACTTGCTGCTTCGCCGTCGATATCGGAACCGAGCTGAACTTGTGCATGTGTGCTTCCTGTGAGAAGTGTAACACACAAAATGAAATAGAATTTATATTTTGAATACATAAGCAAGAGATTAGGTTTATATAAATTGGTCAAGGATGTCAATGTCTCGAGGTTGGTCAGAAATCCTAATCAATAACGAAGGTTTAAAACATCGTTTCATGATAGTTTGGGTAATCTAATTTAAAACAGTCTGGGGTGATTACCAATTTTTAAAATCGATTAATCACTGACCGTAAGATTGATACGGATGAATACTGTGAGAAACCACAAGTACTGATCGTTTTTTATGATTATTAATATTTAATAATCTGTTCATGAACCCAGAATTCATTCAAATCCCAGTTTGGTTTACAAATATTCCCAACTGAATCATCGCCGGGATATCGGCAAAAAAACCGACCGAAACCTTACTTAACGATCAATCGCTCTATCGCGAACTTCTCGCCGTCAACCAGAATCTGTACCATGTACATGCCTATAGCCAGGTTGCCGTCAAATCGAACCAAACGGCTCAACCGCGTACCTTCATGGCCAAAGACTTCATTGCTGACCATCTTTCCGGAGAGGGTGTACACCACCACATTTACTTCGTGATTGCCATTGGCGAGTCCATCCATTTCCAGTCGTACTTCGCTACCAGCATTCGGGTTCGGGAATAAAGTCGCGGTGCCGGTTTTCTTTATGCTGCGCGTTGCTGCCAGGCCACCTTCAGGAGCTACAGGCCCACTGATGGTAATCACACACGATGGACCGAAATCACCGGGCACTCCGTTTTGGGTCACTTTTACCCGAACATTGTAATCACCGGGTGTCAATGCAGGAGTTACTCCGTTGAAGAAGCAAACATAGTTCGCCGAGTTCCGCATGTGGATGCTGTTGGTGACGGTATGCTCAAACTCGAAGGTATAAACGTCCGCTTCACAAACCGACTCAGACAAAATGTAGCCATTGGGTGCGTAGGTTCCTCCGCAGAAGCCCGGTCGCAGGGCGACATTGTTGGGTGGAAGCGCCAGGCTCAAAGGCAACACCGTGCTGAAACCGCTCCATTGCCCGTTTACCTGAACTTCTACCGCTACATTGTAGGTGAGGCCCGGTACAAGTCCATTTACCCAGCTCAGACGGACACTTGGATTGCCCGATCCGCGGATATAATAGATTTCATTCGCGTTGTTTTCATCCGTATCCGGATCAAACCTCCAGCGGAAGTTTTCAGAATCCTGCACATTGTATGCTACCGCAATGTCGCACAGGGCATAGTCGTTGCCTGCCGCATTGGTCGGTGTGTAGTTCGGACGCAGTTCAGTGGGCGTTACGTTACTGGAAGTAGTAATCGTACAACTTGCCGCTCCAGGGTTGTTCAGATTGAGATAGTCACCCGGATAAATGGTCCAAACCTGTCCGTGCAACGGATGATCGACCAAAACACTGATAAATACGTTGTAGGTACTTCCATAGTCCATCCCGAGCCACGAGATGCGCGTTGAATAGTTGGGTTCACCGCGTTGCCATTCGTTTGTGAATCCTCCGCCTACTTCACCAATCAGCCATTTGTAGTCGAGAATCCAGGGAGTGGTCTGAGGCGTTGCACCCACGAAATCCTCCAGTTGAAATCCTGATTGGTTGCAAGCGAACAAAATGTTATCAGGATCGTTTTGCACACCGGCAAAAGGCAACTGATGAACGCTCAGTAAAAAGTTTGCAGAAATTTCCGGTTCAGGAACTCCTCCGGTATTTTGGACTTTAACGATGTAGGTCCCTGCGGCCAGGTTGGTCAACAACTGACTTTCCACAACTCCGGATCCACCGTTATCGATACACGCCACGTAATTCCCGCTGCATGCATCGAGCACGGACACAACGACATCTGCTCCACCTATGGGATTTACAGACACCGAAACATGATTTTCCAAAGCTGTTGTGAAGGTGTAGAAAACGTCTCCACCATCTGACCCACCGGAACAGGCATCCTGACTCTCGTCGGTTGCTCCGTACAGCGTTCCCAACGTGGTGTGGCTTGAAGGAAATACCGGGACACTCAACACCTCCGCATCTATGCACAAATCATTGGCAGGTGGATCAATTACCTCGGTGATTAACTCCGAACCGGATAGAACAATATTGTCAACAGCGAATGAAGGGTCTGAACCTTGTGAATCCGCGTTGTTCGTCCAGTTGAAAGCAATTTGCACATTCGGGTTGTTGTTGGCGCTTGCCGGCAACGATACCGAATGGTTTGTAAATTGACCCTGGTTGAATCCGTTGCAAGGCCCACCGCAACAAGGTGTTTTTGGGAGATCTTCGAGAAATGACCAGCCAGTACCATCATTGTACCACAGCCTGGCATTGTCCAGGGCTCCGTGACCGAATTCGATGTAATCCAGTTCCAGGTTAACATCGGTAAATCCGGAACAATCGATTACCGGAGATTCTACCCTTCGGTTGGTCGCAACATCCGAAAGATAGGAAGCCCCTCCGTCTGCAGGAACGAGCAGAATAGGGAATCCGAAAATAGTTATGAAGATGTCGACATTGCTGACGTGCAAGGTTCTGCGATTGTCTCCGGCACAACCCGCACCGCAACCTGTAGGACCTATTCGTTCGGTTGCACTGACGAAAAAAGTGTTCGCATTCGTTCCATTTGTACCGCTATTGGTGACGGTCCAGGTCCCATTAGACGAGTTAAAGCCATTGGCCAATTGCCCTTGGTTGCAACCGGTTCCGAAGTCTTCTTCCCAGAAATCGGTTTGGGCAGAAGAATGAATTCCAACCGATAACAGCAACAATGTAAGGGCAAAAGAACACCACATCTTGTTCTGCCGGTCGGGGGCTGATAAGTAGAATTTTGTTTTCATTTTCAAAGGAGTTGGTTAAATGGATGTGCGAATCCCTCCCATT
>CAZJLZ010000477.1:0-7131 GCA_964546775.1 uncultured Cryomorphaceae bacterium
TTCGCAACCTACTGCGGTTTCGCCGGTGTAGGATATCAACGCCGGATTCACATTTCCAACAGCCGAAGCACAGGTCTCTGTCTGGGCTTTGATCTGAGCTGCCGAGTTCTGACCAACTTCAAAAATCTGTCGGTTTGGGCAAATCATAATGATGAATGGGTAATAGGCCTGTTCAAATATATTACCAATGTTAGCATTCGCCATTGGATAAGGAGTACCGTCCGTCCAGTCCCAACCATAAGTTGACCCGGCACCTCCGGTAACAGTGCTGGCCGGAGTCTGAGAATCCGTTTCAACAGCAATCACAACCAGTTCGTCGGTTCCGTCCGGGCCATAAGTGTTGTGTAACGTTTTGAGCGCTCCTCCGTTGGGGTGACCCTGATCTGTCCGGTGGTAATCCCAACATGGGCCGCACCATTCTGCAAATAAATCCAATACTACAACTTTTCCCTGGTCAAGATAGTCGTATACACTATGTTCTTGCCCATTGAGATCGTCGAATACAACATCCTGAGTCAGCACCGATCCATCCTCAATTTGAGAGTAGGCATTCGGTGCAATAAAAACGGATAATAAAAGTCCTGATAGTAGAAGTTTTTTCATGGGTAGTTAATGTTTAGTAAATAACTCAGTTGGTTAATTTTCGGATTGAAAATGTATAGCCAACAAATATAGTCGGTTCGACGTTCAATGAAATTTGGACGGTTGGCTAATTTGCACTAAAGTTAAAATAATTCTTGAACTCCTAAAGCAGACCTTTTAGCTCCTAAGCGGTAATTTTCGATCGCCGTTAAAGTCCGGTAAGTGAATTGAGCGTGTTTGTGAACCATTGGCGCGACAGAAACAGATTGTTATTAATTAACAGTAAATCTCCGGAAAAATACTTTCTAAACTTCCCACAATTGAACTTTCAAGTTTTACTGGGTTTGCCGTTGCCTGTAAGTCACACCCTATAATTTTGTACTTTTGCTCTGAAATAAAAATCTCCCGGATGAAAAAAATATACTTTGTATTGCCAGTGCTTTTCCTTTTAATTGCCGGATCTGTTTCAGGGCAACTGTCCCTCGATCCCAATCCTGTATATATGGATGTGGACACGGAAGAATTCGAAACCATTGCACATAGTTTTGTTACGAACGAATCCACAGAAACAAAAAGCTTCACTTGGGTAAGATCTGAAATGGAAATAACAGAAGGTTGGGAAAGTGCTGTATGCGATGACAACCAATGTTATGCTTACGAATCAAATACGCCAACTCAGTCATTTACGCTGGCCCCCGGTGAATCCGGAATAATGGATGTGCACGTATATCCTTTTGAAATAGAGGGTTCTGCTATAATTAGGGTAACCATCTCTGAAGTTGGTAATTTCAGTAACAATGTAATGGGCATATATTATTTCAACGAAACTGTTTCTGTTCCCGAGCGGCTTAACGAAGCAATTACCCTGTATCCGAATCCCGCTAATGATCATATTTTTATTGGAAAAGGAGAAAAAGTTGACCGGATTGAATTGTTCAGTCTCTCCGGCCGTCAAGTGATGAACGCACCGTTGAATACCGATAATGTTGTGAATGTCTCTCACCTGTCAACCGGCACCTACGTGGCCCGTTTATTCAATGCTGCAGACGAGCAGGTTTCAAGCAATGTATTGATTAAGAAATAGCCTCTCGACAACATAAAGAACAAACGCCGGATGTACTCCGGCGTTTTTTGTTGGCAAAAATGAACCATACGCCATTCTACTGGCACAATCGGCACAGCGATATTTCATACTTTCGCAGCTCAGAAAATTGAGCAAAGTGAAAATCAGAAGTAAAGAAGCGCTGGAATATCATGAACAGGATCGCCCCGGTAAAATCCAGGTGGTTCCTACCAAACCATACAGCAGTCAGCGCGATTTATCTCTGGCATATTCTCCCGGAGTAGCGGAACCTGTGAAAGCCATCGCTGCAAATCCGGATGATGCCTATCGCTATACCGCCAAAGGAAATCTTGTTGCAGTAATATCCAATGGTACTGCGGTCCTTGGACTGGGAGATCAGGGACCATTGGCCTCCAAGCCTGTCATGGAAGGAAAAGGGTTGCTTTTCAAAATTTTCGCCGACATAGACGTTTTTGACATCGAAGTAGATGCCACAGTAATTGAACATTTCGTGAGTGTGGTCAAAGCCATTGCACCCACATTTGGAGGCATTAATCTGGAGGATATTAAAGCCCCGGAAGCATTCGAAATCGAACGAAGGCTCAAAGAAGAACTGGACATTCCGGTGATGCACGATGATCAGCATGGAATAGCCATCATCAGCGGCGCTGCTTTAATCAATGCACTTGAAATAGCCGAAAAGAAAATTCAGGATGTACGGATTGTAATCAACGGCGCTGGTGCCAGCGCCATCTCCTGTGCCAAGCTCTACATTTCACTCGGCGCCGATCCGCAGAAAATGTGGATGCTCGATAGCAAAGGCTTACTCAGTTCAAAGCGAAAAGATCTCGGTGACATTAAGTTACAGTTTGCCCGCGAAAGTGAATTCACCACGCTGAAAGAATGTATGAAAGACGCCGATGTCTTTCTCGGTCTTTCAAAAGGAAATACGGTTACCCCGGCAATGGTTCAGTCGATGGCGCCTGATCAGATAGTCTTTGCGCTGGCAAACCCGGAACCTGAAATTTCCTATACCGAAGCCATCAATGCGCGGCCGGATGTCATCGTAGCAACCGGTCGTAGTGATCATCCCAATCAGGTGAACAATGTACTTGGATTCCCTTACATTTTTCGCGGAGCACTGGATGTCCGGGCTACATCCATAAATGAAACCATGAAGCTGGCCGCTGTACATGCAATTGCACAGTTGGCGAGAGAGATTGTGCCGGAAGAAGTGAACGAAGCATACGGACAGCGAAATCTTACATTTGGTCGTGAAATGATCATTCCTAAACCACTTGATCCTCGACTGATCATTTTTGTTGCCAGTGCGGTTGCCCGTGGAGCGATGGAATCAGGAGTGGCGAAAAAACCAATTGCCGATTGGGATCAGTATGAACGCGAACTGAGTCGTCGTCTCGGACTCGATGATAAATTGCTGAAAGGAATTACTGAGAAGGCAAAACAGAACCCTAAAAGGGTGGTGTTCGCAGAAGGTGATAATTATAAAGTGCTCAAGGCCGCTCAAATCGCTAAAGACGAAGGAATAGCTTTTCCGATATTGCTGGGCAAACACGACAAGATCAAAAAACTCATCAAGCAAAATCACCTCGAACTGGAAGGAGTTGAAATCATAGATCCTCAAAGTCAACAGGAACATGATCGACGATATGCTTTTGCTGATGAATTTTACGAGATGCGCCAGCGTAAAGGACTTACCGGTTACGAATCGCGCCAATTGATGCAGCAACGCAATTATTTCGGAGCGATGCTGGTAAAATCCGGTTTCGCCGATGCATTGATTTCAGGAGCGTCACGGAATTATGCAGAAGTGATCCGGCCAGCTTTGGAAATTATTGGAAAAGAGGAAGACGCAAAGGTCGTGGCGGGAATGTACATCATGATCACCAAAAGTAAAGGCCCGTTGTTTTTCGCCGATACTACTGTAAACATGCTTCCGGATAAAGATACCATCGTAGAAATTGCCCGGTTAACCGATCATACCGTCCGGCGTTTTAAAATACAACCGGTACTGGCCTTGCTTTCCTATTCCAATTTTGGGTCGTCTCGAGGAGAACAGTCAACCAAGATGAAAGAAGCTGTACAGACACTGCACGACAAGTATCCGGACATCATTGTGGACGGTGAGATGCAGGCAAATTTTGCGCTCAATAAAGAAATGCTGTCAGAAGTTTTCCCCTTTTCTCCGCTCAATGAGAAGAAAGTAAACACCTTGATTTTCCCGAATTTGTCAGCGGGCAATATTGCGTACAAGCTCGTTCAGGAAATTGGTCAGGTAGAAGCTATCGGGCCGATTCTGATGGGCATGAAAAAATCTTTTCACGTGTTGCAGCTCAATAGCTCTGTGCGAGAAATCGTCAATATGGTACGCATAGCAGTAGTAGATGCACAATCCAAATAGATAATATGATTGCACAACTCAATGGAAAGCTGGTTGAAAAACAGCCGTCGTTCGTAATCATCGACTGTGGAGGGGTGGGGTACGAAGTACACATATCGTTGTACACATTCGAAAAAATTAAAGACGAGGAAGCCTGCCGCCTGCTCATTCATTATGCAGTGTCGGTAGATGTACGTTCCGGAGCCAGTCAGCATCAGTTAATCGGTTTTACAAGTAACCAGGAACGGGATATTTTTCGTGCGTTGATCAATATATCCGGTGTGAGTGCAAATATTGCACGTACGATTCTCTCATTTTTGTCGCCCGAAGAGCTCACGTCAGCTGTTCATTCGGGTGATGTAAGCCGCATTCAAAGCGTGAAGGGCATTGGTCCAAAACTCGCCCAGCGTATAATTGCTGAATTACAGGAGAAAAAACTGTCAGCGGGAGTAAATTTTGATAATTTAGCGGCCCCGCACAATACAGCAAAAAGTGAGGCGTTAGTAGCGCTGTGTTCATTGGGTTTGGATCGTGCGAAAGCGATAAAATCAATTGAACAAGTGCTGGCAGATAAGGGGAAAGAACTGCCGGTGGAAGAGTTAATAAAACTTTCTCTTCGTTTGATGTAGAGACTAGGATTTGGAAAGTTGAGTTTACGGTTAAAGAATATTTTTCTACTCTTTTTGGTTTTTTCTGCAACAGGAGAGGCTGTCGGCGTATTCAGCCGATCATCTGATTTCCGGGCAGAGAAGGCTTTGTTGCTTTATGTACAACAACCAGACACCCCGGATGTTGATCTGCCCTTTCCAATAGAAGACAACGTAAATCCCGGCGAAGGTGGTGGTGGGATTAATCTGGAGGATCCCTCCAACGTAGAGAGTATCGTGGAGTACGATCCGGCAACCGGAAATTACTACATCTACCAGCGCATCGGTGGTGTAATCGATTACCGGAATCCTACTGTAATGTCGTTTGAGGAGTATATGAACTACGACATGCAGAAATCGCTGAACGATTACTGGCGTGAGAAAGAAGCTGCCGAATCCATGGCTCAGGAAGGAGAAGAAGATGGTGGAGGAGGATTTGCACCAAAGCTGAAAGTAGAATCCGAAGCTTTTGACCGAATTTTCGGTGGAAACACAATCGACATTCGTCCACAGGGAACAGCCGAGTTGATCTTCGGGATCAATATCAACAAAAACGAAAACCCGCAGATCCCGGAACGGCAGCGAAGCATTACCACTTTTGATTTCGACCAGAACATTCAGATGAATATCGTCGGAAACATCGGTGATAAAATGAAACTCACCACCAATTACAATACACAGGCAACATTCGATTTTGAGAATCAGATGAAGCTGGAATATACTGGCTACGACGATGAGATCATCAAAAAGATCGAAGCGGGTAACGTAAGTATGCCACTGGGCGGATCGCTGATCAGCGGTAGTCAGAGTTTGTTTGGAATTAAAGCAGAATTGCAATTCGGGAAATTGTATTCTACCACCGTATTTTCTCAACAACGCGGGCAGAAAAAGGAGATTAATGTAGAAGGTGGTGCACAACAGCAGGATTTCCTGATCTCAGCCGATAATTACGAAGCCAACAGGCACTTCTTCCTGAGCCGGTTTTTCCGCGATCGCTACAACCAGGCCCTGCGCAGTTTGCCGATTGTAAATTCCGATGTGCAGATTACACGTATCGAAGTATGGGTGGTAAATTACCGCGCCAATGTTGAGGACACCAGAAACGTGCTCGCTTTTAGTGACATCGGAGAAAACTTCGACGCTATGACCGAGCACGGCCAGAACAACTGGAGTGTCAATCCCGGAAATATTCCTTCCAACAACAGGAATACACTTTACGATCAGATCGATATTGAACAAGTACGAAACTTCAATACTGCTCCGTCTGCTCTTGGTGGTTTCGGAATGCAGGAAGCACTTCACTTCGAACGGATCGCCAATGCCCGCAGGCTGACAGAAAGCGAATTTACGTACAATGATAAACTGGGTTTTATCTCCCTGAATCAGGCACTGAACAATGATGAACGACTGGCGGTATCCTATGAATTCTTCCTCGATGGACAACGCTACCAGGTAGGGGATTTATCAACCGACGGTATCACCGGAACGAGCTCCATTTTTGCAAAATTGCTGAAGGCATCACTCACCAATGTCCATATTCCGTTGTGGGATCTGATGATGAAAAACGTTTACTCGTTGGGCGCTTACCAGGTCAATCCACAGGATTTTATTCTCAATGTCTGGTACAATGACCCCACAGAAGGGATTGACATTCCGTTCATTCCTCACAACGGTGTCGAAGATATTCCATTGGTACAGTTGCTCGGTCTCGACCGCTTGGATCAGAATGGAGCAGCACAACCCGATGGTAGGTTCGACTTTGTGGATTTTGCAGCGACTCAGGGAGGAACGATCAACTCGGCAAACGGAAGGATCTATTTTTCATCGGTCGAACCCTTCGGATCATACCTCAACGATCAACTAGAAGAACATGGGGTGAATGAAGCCATTAGAGATCAGGTAGTGTTCCAGCCACTCTATGACTCCACCAAAACCGCTGCTACCTTAGTGCCCAGTCTCAACCGGTTTAAAATTCAGGGTTCATATCAGTCCTCATCATCTGACGAAATTTCGCTCAATGCCCTGAACATCCCCGAAGGTTCTGTAACGGTGACTGCCGGCGGAGTGCAGCTACAGGAAAACGTGGATTATACCGTAGATTACAACATGGGTCGTGTGCGGATTCTAAACAGTGGTTTACTGGAATCCCAGACTCCCATCAAAATATCGCTCGAGAGCAATTCCTTGTTCAGCATTCAGACTAAGACCATGCTCGGGCAAAGGCTGGAATATCGGTTCAATGAGAACTTTAACATTGGCGGTACACTCATGCACATGTACGAAAGACCACTCACTCAAAAGGTAAACATCGGCGATGAACCAGTCCGGAATACCATCTGGGGATTGGACGGTAATTACAGCACCGAATCGAATATGCTGACCAAAATGATCGACGCAATTCCGTTGATCAATACCAAAGAAATTTCGACCATTACGGT
>CAZJLZ010000478.1:0-3286 GCA_964546775.1 uncultured Cryomorphaceae bacterium
GGTTTGAGGTACCGAATCGTTTGCATGATGACTTCTTCAACGTTTTCGGGGGTGAGATCGGGTTTCGATCCTATTTTGGAAAAACGCTCGGTAACGGTAGCCAGCCGGTCGATATCCTTTTGAACTTCATCCAGGGTTTCGGTATCCACTCCTTTGGCTTCGAGGATGTCGATCCACGCCATCAGTGAACTCAGCGGAGTTCCCAATTGATGCGCAGTTTCTTTGGCCATTCCCACCCAAACCTGATTTTGTTCTGCTTTGCGAAAGGTGCTGAAAAGCAGGTAAGCGATGAAAAGAAACAACCCTATGATGAGAAATTGCACGATGGGGTAGTATTTCAGTTGGGTCAGAATCCGTGAATCTTCGTAAAAAATATAATGCTGTTTGTTTCCGAGCCGAACGGTAATGGGGTTGTTGCTGAACGCCATCGCTTCAAGCTTTTGCTGCAGTAGCAGCGAATCAGCAACAATGAGCGAATCCACATTTCCGACATTTAATACCCGGGTTTGAGTAGAATCGGTCATAATTACAGGGACAGACGCTGCGTTGATTACCGTTTCATTGATGAATGAATTGATGATGTCATCCAATACAGCCTCCAGGTCGGTAATAATCCGGGAATCACGGTAATATAGGTATTGTTTTACATCATCGTAGACGTCGATTTCAATTGGGGCATACTGTTCTTTCATTACGTTAAGCTCACGTTCAAGTTCAGCCGCAGTAGGGTCATCTGAAGAATTGATGTTTTTGTTATCCACAACATCTCCTTCTGCATTCGTAATGATCACCGGAATGGTGGTGTTGTTAGTGATGATGTCGATGAGAAAAGTCAGCTCATCATTTCCTACAACGTTGGTGATCCGTGCGGTAGCTTTGGCCCAGATGTCCATTTTTTTGCGCTCTTCGTTGCGAAGATTGTCGAACAGCACATTGGTATAATTCACCAGAATGGCGCGCTGCTCAATGGCCTGAGACCAGAGCTCTACCTTTTTTCGCTCGTCTTTGCGGACATTGCTGACGATGAGATTTGAATACCAGAGCGAGACTGCGACAATCAATACGGCCGCTGAAAGCAATACCAACTTCCATCGCTGTTTCTGCGAATAAAGACTCATAAACTATTGCATCAAATTGTTGGGTAGTGCTCGGCTCGAATAGGCGATGGCGATGGTTTGGGCTTTAAAGATAGAAAAGTTCACCGGCACGGGTTATCCATCGGTAATTTTAATTTCTATCGCTTCCGCTAAAACCCTTACAACGGATGTACCGGATATTTCTGTAAAGGAATCACAACCAATTAAAAATCGTCGTCATCTTCGAGATCATCCAGAATATTTGGTTGGTCTTTCTTTTTGGGATCCTCTTTTTCACCAGGGGCGATAACAACGGGTTTTGAGGAGTTTTCTTCTTTCTCAGGAACAGTTTCGTGTTCTTTCTCCTTTTTCTTTTTTCCAAAAATGTTGAACTCTTCCTTCAGCAAGTCTTTCAGTGTTTCTTTTTCTTCCTTGAAATATTTGCGCCGTTGTTCTTTTGCCGATTCCTTGTCGTATGCAAAATTCAAATTGTCGAGGGGGCCGTTCATGCGCAGAAAGAAGGATCCGCCGGAGCCATCGTCTTCAATATCGCCAAATTCTGTGTGTGTTGGGTTGGTCAGAATTTCGGTCAATCGGAAACGGATCCTGTAGTCAACAACGCTATTGAACCCGTGCGTTCCGGAAACCGCGAGATCCATAGCCGACGATTCGAGCGACATTTCAGGAATGTGTACAATGCTGTTTTTAATTTCAATCTGATTTTCGAGTTGGGAGAACTCTACGTGTTGCAACCGTTTTTTCAAATCGTCCGTTTTGACCAGAGGCGACAACAGTTTGTTTTGCCGGATATAGTCGGCCACTTCGGTTAAGGATTGAAGGCGAATCAGTTCACCGTCGATGATCACAATATCGATCAGGCTGTAGATGCTTTTTTCGTCCAGTTCGAGTTTGTTGTTGATGTTGGACCGGAATACTACTTCCGCATTCGTAGTTCCTTTCAGGTGTTGATCGGTTATAAACGTTTGGCCGAAATTTCCAAATTCAGCAAACAACTGCCGAATGTCGATTTCCTTGATCGTAGCGTGCGATTCGATTTTGAACAATTCTTTTCCCGACGGAGTTACTGTCATTCCCGCCGTAAAACTACCCTTGCTGGTATTGAATGTTAGCGGATCGGCAGTAATCCCCGTTCGGGTTATCTTCACTTTTCCGAAGATATTCGTGGCTTCGAACGTGCGGAACACCAACCGGTCAATCTCCGAGTTTACATTTACATCGATGTATTGGGGAAGCCGGAAATTGAAACTGGAATCCCGTTGAGCAGACGCATCCGAAACGAGTAGTTCCGCAAGATCGATATAAGTCGAACGCAAGCTCGCCTGAATCGTCAACCGCTCTTTTTCAATGAGCACAAACGGAACAAAATTGATGAAAATCCCCTCTAGGAGTAAGTCAGAACTGTGGATATTTCCACTGAAATTTTTGAACGCCGCATCGTTGCCATTCAGGAAAAATTCTCCGTTGAGTTTGTGGTAATGCTGTTTGTGATCCCGGATTTTAAAAGCTGCGTCTACAAATTTCAGCCTGCCCGAAATATCCGCACTTTGAAGGTCTTTTACACTGAGCACATCAGGATTGGCAACAATTCCCTTGAACTGGCATTCGAGGGAAACTTCGCCGCTGATCGATTCGATCGCCCGGATTTCCATAATTTCCTGGAGATCGCCCAACTCGGCTTGTCCGTTCAACTTGAACTGAATCATCGGGCGAGCAAAGTTTCTGACCGATCCGCTTCCACCCAAATAGCCATCTTTCAATTTGAATCGAAATTGATCCAATTCAATAATATCGGGATGATTGCCGCGATTCTGGTACCGTCCGGTTGCTGAGAAATCTTTGAACTGAAGTCCGCTTTTCAAATGTTTTACCCCGGCGTTGGCGACATCAAATTCCGCCACAATTTCCATTGGTTCTTCCGGATCGGACGGGTTGCCTTTCAGATGCAGACCAAACGTCATTTCGCCCTGTGGGTCGTAACCTTCCAACCGGGTGATGAATCGCTTCGGAATGAAAGACAGAATTTCGGGAATGTCGAGCTGTTCGCCGTTCAGTTTCAAATCGAGGAATTGTTTTTCCCCTGCTTGAAAGAATCCGCTTAGCCGGAAATCGAGTCCGTCAAAATCAATTTCACCCTCGCCGATTTCATAACGACTCTTTCGGGTATCAATACGCGTGATTACTGAGAAACT
>CAZJLZ010000479.1:0-4217 GCA_964546775.1 uncultured Cryomorphaceae bacterium
TTTTACTTCATCCATTGCTCTTTCCATTTCCTGAAAAAATCAGGCAGGAGCAATTGCAACACCCCTTCACGATCGGTAAAAACCTGCACCGTTTTTCCGGTGGCTATCAGCGCACCGTCTTCGACGCGAACAATGGTATAATGGAAAATGATTTTCGCTGCTGGTGTATCTTCGATTCGGGTTTCCACACGGATGTGCTCTCCGTAACGCAGGGCCCGCTTGTAATCGATAGAAGAATGAACTACCGGAACGAGCAACTCCTGAGCTTCTACATCAAAATACCCGATGTTGTATTTGCGGCCAAATGCTTCGCGTCCTTCTTCGAAATACTTGAAATAATTTCCGTGCCATACCACGCGCATAGAATCAACTTCGGAGAAGCGAACGGATATTTCAATGGTTTCTGAAAGTCCCTGAGACAAATCAGGTAGTTTTTTCATAAATGCGCATATCGCACTCGGCCATCAACTGCCCCTTGCAAAACACCTGTCCGGTAACCATACTGAAATTCAGCACCCGGTTTTTTACCTCTATTCGCGTTTCGATACGTTGACCTACCTGTGGCAACTCAAAAATTTTCAGTTTTTTAACTGCGCCTATGAAACCGATATTCACCGCACGGTTTTCTTTCATTGCATTATATCCTCCTCGTGCAGCAGCAGTCTGTGCAATATTTTCGGTAAGACCTGATGCGGTAAAAAAACCATCGTGACAAAAGACATTGTCGGCAGTAATTTCCAATCCGGACTCCGTGGAAGTCTCGTCGTTGTTAATCAGGCGATCGATCATTACCATCGGCCTGGCTTGAGGAATCATTTTAGCTACGGCATCCTTATCTGCCAGAATTGTCTCCATCATCCATTATCGTTTTTAGTGCCCCAAAAGTCGTAATAATTGTACCATTGATGAGGATAATCTTTGACTTTTTCAGCGAGCAAACTTACAAATCGCTCCAATAGTATTTCAGGTTTTTGACCTTTTTCTCCGGAATCGTAGGCGTAGAAGTGATAACGAAGATCGGTCTCCTTCATACAAAATACAAACAGCGTTGGTACTTGAAATTTGGATGACAATAAAAACGGTCCCAAGGGAAAGAGCGCCTGATTCCCTAAAAAATTGGTAGTCAACGTTCTTTGTCCGGAAGCAAAACGATCTCCGTGCAGTGCAACGATTTCATTTCGCAAAAAAGCCTGACGAATGGCTACGAGATGGCTCCAGTCGTTGCCGATTGAAATAATATTGAGCTTGCGATCGTTCTGCATACGCTGTAGATAATTCTTCAGCTTTTCCCTTTCCAGGTCCATCATCACCAGATTCACGGTGGTATCGTACTTGTTCAACATCTGGCCGGCTGCTTCCCAGTTCCCGATGTGGGCGCTGATCAGCAGTACGCCTTCGCCTTTCTTCAGTGTTTCTGCAATTCGGTTTTCACCTTCATGGATGACTTCAAAAGGTACCTCCATTTCTTTCGACATCACCACGGTTTTATCGATCAGGCTTTGTCCGAATTGAACCAGATTACCATAAACCGACCACCACGATCGGAACCGGCCATACTGATGGACTCTGCGGAAATAGCTGCCTTGGATGGCAACAACTTTCCAGGCAAACAGAAAATAATAAAAAGCCACTACACGCAACAAACTATAAGCCCCGCGGATTCCAAAAGTGCGCAACGTGAAAAAAAAGATTCGGTACCCCAGAACGTTTCCACGGGATTGGCCTTTCCAGGTAGCCATCAATCAAAAATTATTGAACCGGCGGTGCGGAGAATAGAGAAATTTTTTGCCATAAAATCTGTTACCACAAAAATACGGTAACTTTTAACTTTCTATATCCATAGCTTAATTATGAAACCCGGTCATTCCCAGTGGTCGTTTTTCATTTCTGTCCTCGTCATTTTACTACTTTTAGCGGGTCAAACATTGATGATGAAAGAAAGCTCTACAGAAATTCTGGTAATTGGCGCAGGCCCTGCAGGCACACTGGCCGCTGCCATTTTGAACAAACATAAAAAAAAGGTAAGGATTGTTGAAAAACAGACTTTTCCACGGTTTGTGATCGGTGAAAGTCTATTGCCGGTCACGATGGAGCATCTTGAAAAAGCGGATTTACTCGATGCAGTAAAAAAGGCAGGATTTCAGGAGAAACATGGTGTTCAGTTTATCCGCGACGGTAAAGTCTGTCAATTCAACTTCGACGAGCAGTATACCAATGGTTGGACCTGGACGTGGCAACTCCCCAGAGCAGATTTCGACAAGCTCCTCGCCGACGAAGTAGAAAAAAAAGGGGTGCGAATTGATTACAATACCGAAGTAACCGCGGTAGACATTTCTTCAAAGGAATCTGTGGTTATTGTACAGAACGGAGAGAATGAGGAGAGAATTTCCGCAAAATACATCATTGATTGCAGTGGTTTCGGAAGGGTATTGCCAAGACTTCTGAATCTGGACAAACCTTCGACCCTGCCTCCAAAAAGTTCGTTCTTCACACATGTCACAGACCGGAAGCGGCCACCAGGAACGGCTGGAACGCTAATCACCTTTGTGGTGTTGCGGCAGGATGCATGGTTCTGGATCATACCATTTTCCAATGGAATAACGTCTGTTGGCTTTGTCGGGGATCCGGATTATTTCGGAGACATCACAAAAAATTCTGAACAGGAATTCAAAAATCTGATGGATACTGTTCCGGTATATAATGATCGTTTCAAAAATGAAGACATTGTGGTGCCCCCGAAATTGATTCAGGGCTACAGCAAGTCGATTGAAAAATTATACGGTCCCGGATATGTGCTTTGCGGCAACAGCGCCGAATTTCTTGACCCGGTTTTTTCTTCTGGAGTTGCTTTTGCTACAGGTTCAGGAACACGCGCTGCAGAGTTGATTGTGCAAGAGTTGAACGGGAATTCGGTTGATTGGGAAACAGATTACGAAAAATATATGCGGGACGGAGTCAGTATTTTCAAATCATTTGTAGAAGGCTGGTACAATGGAAATTTGCAGAAAGTGTTTTTCAACGACGAGATCAACCCGGTCATCAAAAACCAGATTTGTTCTTTGCTTGCGGGATATGTCTGGGATACGAGCAATCCTGTAGTCAAACGACACGACAAAATTCTAGGGTTGCTGGCGAAGGTAATTGATATCTCCATAAAGGCGGATACAACAACCTGACAAGGCTCATCGCAGGAAAAAAGGCTCTGGAAAATTTTTCGAAAAGCTGTAGCTATTTGCTGACCGAATGGCGCTCGCTGATGAATTCGTAAAAATCTCCAAAGGTGGTTATCTGCTTGAAATCGTCTGCGGTCATTTTCAATCCGAAATGCTCATCTACAATTACAACAAGATCTACATAATCCAGGCTATCCAGATCCAGCGTATCGTGAAAATTAGCATCGGTGCTAATTTTGCTCTCATCCACCTCAAACTCTTCTATCAGAAAAGCGTTTGATTTCCGTATGATATCGTTCATTTCCATTACACTCTGAATTTTCGCAGGATCAATGAAGAATTCGTTCCTCCAAACCCAAAAGAGTTCGACAAAAATACATCTATCTTTTGATTTCTTCCAACCGGGATGACATTCAGCTTAGCAGAATATTCATCCGGGTTTTCGAAGTTTATATTCGGTGCTATAAAATCATTTTCCATCATCAACATCGAATAAATCACCTCGCTCGCACCTGCCATCCAGCATTCGTGGCCGGTCATGGATTTGGTAGAGCTGATTGGTGTTTTGGATTCGCCGAAAACCTGAGCCAATGCACGAGCCTCACTTGAATCTCCAACTGGAGTAGACGTTGCATGGGCATTCACATAATCCACTTCCGACGCTTTCAATCCAGCATCCCTCAAAGCCATTTCCAAACTTCTGCGCGGGCCGTCGTCATTGGGCTGGGAGATGTGTTCGCCGTTGGACGAAAATCCATATCCTACAACCTCGGCCAGAATCTTCGCTCCACGGCGTTGGGCTGATTCGAGGCTCTCCATAATGAGCGTAGCGGCACCACCGGAAGGTACGAGCCCATCGCGGTCGCGGTCAAAAGGACGGGAAGCTTTTTGCGGTTGATCTTCACGAACTGAAAAAGCACCTATTCCATCGAAACTGCTCATGGAGTAATGGTGAATTTCCTGTGCACCGCCCGTCACAATCATATCCTGCAGGCCGTTCTGAATGAGAAAATATCCCATTCCAATCGAATGAGACCCGCTGGC
>CAZJLZ010000480.1:0-2500 GCA_964546775.1 uncultured Cryomorphaceae bacterium
AAGAATTTTAAAGTTCTCGGTGTCGGGTTCAAAAGAGTGGACTACTGCATCCGGCACGATGGCCAAAAAGCGCTCAATACTCTCACCATGGTGCGACCCGACATCAAAAATTGTTACATCTTTTGCCTTACCCGCAATCAAATACCTGTAAACTTCATCAAAAGTTGAGGGTGGTCGTTCCTTTTTAGTAACCGGTTGACGTATTCCGGCTTTCGTTAGTATTCTGTTCAGCATATTGGTTCTCTATTTACAAAATCGAGCATTGGCTAAACTCAACTTCGTCCAGGGAGCGCAATTTAGTCTTTTTGTAACTATCTGCCGAAATGTGAAACTTCTACTTCGCCGTCGTTTGCGGATAAAAAGTAATATTTTAGCGGCCGCTTACATCTCTGTCTACCCGATCAAACTCTGAAAATAGATGACTTTATCCATAGTTATACCTGCATACAATGAAGCAGCAACCATCCACCTGATACTTGATAAAGTAGTAGCCGTACAATTGACAAACGGTATCGAAAAGGAAATTTTACTTGTCAATGACCATTCCACGGATGAGACAGCATCTGCCATCCACCGTTATGCATCGAATCATCCGGAAATTAATATTCAGTACTTCGAGCACGATGTGAACAAAGGAAAAGGTGCAGCGCTACACACCGGTATCGCTCAAGCTACCGGAGATTATATCATTATACAGGATGCCGACCTGGAATACAATCCGGAAGAATATAATTTGTTGTTGCAGCCGGTTATTGACGGATTTGCGGATGTTGTATACGGAAGCAGGTTTATCAGTGGCAAACCACACAGGATTTTGTTTTTCTGGCATACGATTGGAAACCGTTTTTTGACCACGCTTTCAAATGCTTTCAACAACCTGAATTTGTCCGACATGGAGACCTGCTACAAATTATTTAGAGCGGATATTGTTCAGTCATTACAACTTCGGGAAAACAGATTTGGTTTCGAGCCAGAAGTAACCGCGAAAATAGCCCGGATCAAAGGTCTCCGCATATACGAAGTCGGTATTTCGTACTATGGCAGAACCTATGAAGAAGGAAAAAAAATCGGATGGAAGGACGGATTCAGAGCGATATACTGTATTTTGAAATATGGATTATTCAGGAGCAAATAATATGAAGAAGGAATTCTCTTATAAAGAACTGGATCAAGAAGGTGAAGAAACGCTTTCCGCAATTGCGGAGGCCGGAAATTTCAACGAATGGATGTTTGAGACCATTCGTCCCTTTTGCAAAGGTGAAATTTTGGAAATTGGAAGCGGCATTGGCAATATTTCTGAGTTTTTCATCGACCGTTCCTTGCCGATCACCTTATCCGACATTCGGGAAAGTTACTGCACGCACCTCGTTGAGAAGTTTCCCGGATTGGCGGAAAACAGAATTTTACAACTCGATATAGCCCATAAAGATTTTGATGAAGTGTATGCCGACTATCTCGGAAAATTCGATTCGGTTTTTGCATTGAATGTTATTGAACATATTGAATACGACAACGTTGCCGTACAAAATTGCCGCAAATTACTGAAACCCGGAGGTAATCTGATCATTCTGGTTCCCGCTTTTCAATCATTGTACAACCGTTTCGACCGGGAGCTTGAACATTACCGTCGTTACACGCAGAAAACCATTTCCCGCGTGTTGGCGTCACAAGAGTTTGACATAATCCATCGGCAATACTGGAATTCTCTTGGGATTCCGGGTTGGTATGTATCAGGAAAACTCCAGAACAATAAGACCATTCCGAAAGGTCAAATGAAAATTTTCAACTACATGGTCCTTATTTCCAAAATGCTGGATCGTCTGCTACTTCGGAAAATTGGATTGAGTGTAATTGTAGTCGGTCAAAAACCGGATAATTAAGGGTAATTAAATTATGCTTTTATTCCTGCTGATCTTTGCATTGACCTGGATTGCATGCTTTATCACAGGATTTTTTGTTTTCTCGGTCTACAATTTTCTCTTTCGGAAAAAAAGCACATCACAACCAGTTGATATAATATTCTTCGCCGGTTTTGTTGTAACTGCCGGAATGAGTGGGTGGATGTCGGTTTGTTTACCGCTCAATCGGCTTGTTTTGATGGTCTATACCCTACTTGTGATTGTATTGCTGATCCTGTTTTTCAAACCGCTTTACCAATATTTCAAGGACATTTTTCGGAATAATGAATCCCGCACCATAAAACAAGTACTACCTGTTGCAATTGCTGTTGGAGTGATCTGTATCGCATTTGCGGCTTCCACAGAATTATTGGTTTATGACACAGGGCTCTACCATACTCAAAGTATCAAATGGATTCAGGAATATGCGGTCGTTCCGGGACTTGGAAATCTGCACGGAAGGTTTGCATTTAATTCTATGCTGTTTCCTGTATCTGCACTTTTTACTGTGTCCTTCGGCCAAACGATAATTTACCCAATTAACCTTCTGGTTTTTATAACGGTCTTAGGAAGGTTAATTTTCAATATTCATTTGGCCCGGC
>CAZJLZ010000481.1:0-2552 GCA_964546775.1 uncultured Cryomorphaceae bacterium
AATCCTACTGGAATTAAGGTAGGTATGGGATTTTATGCGTTCACAAATAGGCTAATTACCAACGGCGTATATGTCAGCGAGCTTGGCTTTCCTACCACTGTAGAATCAGACTTCGGGCTGATGAACTTGTTTGTAGAACCAACTGTGTTCAAAAACGAGCGATTTTTTGTGAGTTGTCCGGTGACGCTGGGATACGGAGCAATTGATCAATATTACACAACAATACTTGGCAGTCTTCGTCCGCATAAAAAGCTTTCACTAACTTCTTTTTCCATTCAGGCAAATGGCGAGGTACGATTGTTCTACTGGATCGGGTTAGGGGCAGGTTTGGGGTATCATTTTTTTGGAACCAGTGATCGTCAGATCCAAAGGGAATATTCGGGACTGATGTACAACATCAAGCTCAAAATTGATATTATGGACATATACAGAACTGTTGTACACCAACTCAACAAATCGAACCAATGAGTCCGGAACAAGCCAGACAAAGAATAGCAGAACTTACGGCAGAACTGCATGAACACAATCACCGGTATTATGTGTTGAATGAACCCACCATCAGCGATTATGACTTCGATGTCTTGCTGAAAGAATTGCAAGATCTCGAGAATGAGTTTCCAGAGTTGGCTGCTGAAAATTCACCGACCAAGCGGGTAGGGGGCGATATTACCAACAAATTCGAGAAAGTAGTTCACCAACGTCCCATGCTTTCGCTTTCCAATACTTATTCCGTTGAGGAAATAATGGAATGGGAGAACAGGATAAAGAAAACCCTTGAGGGGGAAGTGGAATATTCCTGTGAACTAAAATATGACGGAGTAGCCATCGGCGTGACATACCGCAACGGTAAATTTGTTCAGGCACTCACCCGGGGTGATGGGGTTGTTGGTGAAAATATATCTGCCAATGTGAAGACCATTCGTTCCATTCCGCTGCAACTTTCCGGTGAAGACATACCGGAGGAAATAGAAGTGCGTGGTGAGATATTCTTTCCTTTGGAGGGGTTCGAAGCACTCAATCGCGAGCGGGAAGAAAACGGGGAGCCGTTGTTTGCAAACCCAAGAAATACAGCTTCCGGCACGCTCAAACTTCAGGATTCTGCTGTGGTAGCCAGTCGTCAACTGGATTGTTTTTTGTACCAGGTTCTTGGCAAGGATCTTCCTTTTCACACGCATTCCCAGAATCTGGATTACGCCCGCAAACTCGGATGCAAAGTTCCTCTGGTTGAAAAGAAAATGTTTACCACTTGCAGAACGATCGATGAAATAATGGAATTCGTATCGTGGTGGGACATACATCGCAGCAATCTCGATTTTGCAATCGATGGCGTGGTAATCAAGGTAAACGATTTTCGGCAACAGGAAGAACTGGGATATACTGCCAAAAGTCCACGCTGGGCCATCGCGTATAAGTTCAAAGCAGAAAAAGTTCCAACCCTACTCGAAAATGTGACCTATCAGGTTGGACGCACCGGAGCAATAACTCCGGTAGCCAACCTGAAACCGGTTTTACTCGCAGGTACGGTAGTTAAAAGAGCCTCGTTACACAACGCCGATCAGATTGCAAAACTGGATCTTCGCGTGGGAGACCGGGTATTTGTAGAAAAAGGGGGGGAAATTATACCCAAAGTGGTAGGGGTGGATATGGAAGCCCGCAAATCATTGAATCTTAAGCCCCTTCAATACATAACCCATTGCCCGGAATGTAGTACCGAACTGGTTCGCAACGAAGGGGAGGCCCAACATTATTGTCCCAATGCAGAACAGTGCCCACCGCAGATTCTTGGACGTATGCAGCATTTTATCAGCCGGAAGGCAATGAACATCGATGGACTGGGAGAAGAAACCATTGCCATGTTACACGACGCCGACCTGATTCATAATGTCGCTGATATTTATGATCTCACCAAAGATCAATTGTTGCCACTGGAAAGAAAGGCCGAAAAGTCGGTTGACAACTTAATCCGTGGAATTGAAGTGTCAAAGAACATTCCTTTTGAAAGGGTTTTGTACGGTCTCGGCATTCGCCATGTCGGCGAAACGGTCGCTAAAAAACTGGCGCGTCATTTTCATTCGATTGACCGCCTAATGGACGCCTCACCGGAAGAACTGGTAGCTATCGATGAAATAGGAGAACGCATCGCAGAAAGTATTGTTCAATTTTTTTCAGAGGAAAACAATCGTCGAATTGTGGAGCGTTTGCGTTCAAAAGGACTTAAATTTGAACTCGCTCATGATGAACGTCCAGTGAGCGCCCATCTGGAAGGTAAATCCATTGTGATTAGTGGGGTATTCCAGATTCATTCGAGGGATGAACTGAAAACAATGGTTGAACAGCACGGTGGAAAAAATGTAGGCTCCATCAGCGCAAAAACCAGTTTTGTGTTGGCAGGTGAAAATATGGGGCCAAGCAAAAAGGAGAAGGCAGATAAACTTGGAGTACCGCTTATTTCAGAACAGGAATTTTTAAAGATGATCGAAAATTGAAATTACTCAACCAGATTCGAAATTCGCTCAGTCGTTATTTTCTGGATTTCACTCCGGAAAACAGCA
>CAZJLZ010000482.1:0-3483 GCA_964546775.1 uncultured Cryomorphaceae bacterium
ATCGAAACGCGGCTGGTGATGCTGCAAACCGGAATGCGCGCGCCGATGGGCATCAAGGTTTACGGTCCCGACCTTCAAACCATCGAAGATTTCGGGATGCGATTGGAAGGCATTCTCAAAGAAGTTCCTTCTGTAAAATCCGAGGCCGTTTTTGCCGACCGGATTGTCGGAAAACCTTACCTACACCTCGACATCGACCGCCGTGAAATTGGGCGCTACGGACTGAATGTCGACGACGTTCAACGCACCATCGAAACGGCGATTGGCGGAATGAAAATCACTTCTACCGTCGAAGGCCGCGAGCGCTATCCCGTTCGGGTGCGCTATCCGCGCGAGCTGAGAGACAGTCCTGACGAACTCGCAGAGATCCTGTTGCCCACCCCAACCGGAGCGCAAATTCCGCTCGGGCAGGTGGTCGACATCAAATACGAACGCGGACCCCAGGCCATCAAAAGCGAAGAGACATTTTTGGTGGGATACGTGCTTTTCGACATGCGCGACGGATTTTCTGAAGTCGAGGTTGTGAATGACGCGAAGCAAACCATCCAGGACAGAATCGACGCGGGAGACCTTACAGTCCCGGCGGGCGTCAACTACAAGTTTTCGGGAAGCTACGAAAACCAGGTGCGGGCCGAAAAGCGACTGTCGATCATCGTCCCAGTGGTGTTACTGGTCATTTTCCTGATTTTGTATTTCCAGTTCAAATCGGTCAGCACCTCGCTGATGGTTTTCGCCGGTATCGCGATGGCGTTCAGCGGAGGCTTTATCATGCTCTGGTTTTACGGCCAGGATTGGTTTGTGGACTTTACTTTATTCGGTTCCAACTTCAGGGACCTCTTTCAAATACAAACCATCAACCTGAGTGTGGCCGTTTGGGTGGGATTCATCGCCCTTTTCGGTATCGCCACCGACGACGGAGTGCTGATGGCCACCTACCTCGACCAGAGTTTTAAACGCGACAAGCCCGACAGCCTGAAAGAGCTGCGAGACGCCGTGGTTGAAGGCGGACAGAAAAGAATTCGTCCAGCGGCCATGACTTCGGCGACGACCATTATCGCGCTGCTCCCTGTCCTCACTTCCACCGGCCGCGGATCGGACATCATGGTGCCAATGGCCATTCCGGCAGTAGGCGGAATGCTGGTGGCGGTCATCACCTATTTTATCGTGCCGGTGCTGTATTCCTGGCGCGAAGAAAGAAACCTGAATAAGCAACAGTCATGAAACGATTAATAACAATCATCTTTATACTCACCCTGGGTGCGACCACCGGTCAAGCCCAAACGCTGGAGGAATATTTCGAAACGGCTGCCGAGAACAATCCGGGTCTGCAAGCGCAGTACAAGGAGTTTGAAGCGGCCATGGAACGAATTCCGCAGGTGCGCTCAATGCCCGACCCTATGCTGTCTTTCGGCTATTTCATATCGCCGGTCGAGACGCGCGTTGGTCCGCAGATAGCGCGGTTTTCGCTGAACCAGATGTTTCCCTGGTTTGGCACCCTCAAAGCGAAAGGCGACGCCACCGCAATTTTTGCCGACGCGAAGTACCAGACCTTTCTGGAATCGCGCAACAAGCTGTACTACCGGGTAGCGTCGACTTACTACAATCTTTACGAACTCAACCAAAAGATGCGCATTGAGCAGAAGAACATCGAGATTCTCGAATCCTACAAAACCATTTCCACTTCCAAATTTGAAAACGGTCTGGGCAAAATGGTGGACGTTGTTCGGGTGGACATCATGCTGGACGACGCCGAAACCAATCTCGAAATTCTGAAGAAGAAAGAGAAACCGCTGCAGGCGCAGTTCAACCAGTTGCTCGACAGGGAGGAATCGGAGCTGGTTGCGGTTGCGGACACCATCACCGTTGAGCCCGTTGCCGACAACTTCAGGAAAGACTCCTTGCTGACCAACAACCCGGTGCTCACATCGCTCGACCTCAAAATGGAGGCTAGCGAATACAGCGAAAAAGCAGCCCGCAAACAAGGGCTCCCGAGTGTGGGCGTCGGACTGGATTATGTGGTCGTCGGCGAACGCAGCGACATGGATCTCCCCGACAACGGGAAAGACGTTTTTATGCCGATGGTTTCGGTGAGCATTCCCATTTTCCGGAAGAAGTACAGTTCGGCCATCAAAGAAGCGCAGCTGATGCGCGAAAGCTACGAGCTGCAGAAAGAAGATTACACCAATTCGTTGACGTCGAATTACGAATGGACCCGTTTTGAACTGGAGCAACAACGACAGCTTCTGGATCTCTACGAGCAGCAGGTGTACTCCTCTGAGCAAGCGCTGAATCTGCTGCTCAAATCGTATGGCAACTCCGGAGAATCATTCGAAGAAGTGCTGCGCATGCAACAGCAACTGCTCAAGTACGAAAAACTCCAGGCCACGGCCACCGCCGAATACCACGTCGCGCTGGCTCAACTCAATTACCTCACTGCAAAAACCTATTAGTCATGAGTAAATTCAAATATACCACCATCATTATCCTGACCACCCTCGTTGTGGGCATTTTCCTGGGCTGGTTGTTCTTCCGGTCGTCCGGCGAAGCTACAAGCGAAACGAGTGCGTCAGCGGAAGCGGCCGATGAAACCATCTGGACCTGTTCGATGCACCCTTCTGTTCGCCGCAACGAACCCGGTGATTGCCCGATCTGCGGCATGGACCTGATCAAGGTCGACGAGGCGCAGGACGAGGAGATCGACCCAACAGCCATTGCCATGACCGCGCAAGCGATGCAATTGGCCGATGTCCAGACCACGAAAGTTGGAGCGTCAGACCTCGGGAAGAAAACCATTGGCCTCAGCGGAAAAATCCAGGCCGACGAGCGGAAAATATTTTCGCAGGCCTCGCACATTCCGGGGCGGGTCGAAAAACTGATGGTTGAGTTTACCGGTGAGTTCGTCCAAAAAAACCAGGTCATCGCGTCGATCTATTCTCCAGAACTCGTCACCGCGCAAGAAGAATTACTCGAAGCGCAAAAAATCAAAGACTCCCAACCCGGACTTTTCAATGCCGCCCGCGAAAAATTGAAAAACTGGAAACTGACGGATGCACAAATCGATAGAATACTTCAAAATGGAGAGACCACTGATGTTTTTGACATACAGTCCGACGCATCGGGCTATGTGGTTTCCCGAAAAGTGAACACCGGCGACTACATCCGCAAAGGAGAATCGCTGTATGAAATTGCGGACTTGTCGCGCGTGTGGGTGTTGTTTGACGTTTACGAATCGGATATGCAGTGGATCGAGCGCGGCGACACTGTGGAATTCACGATAGCATCGCTGCCCGGAAAAAGTTATTCGGGTACGATCTCCTACGTCGACCCGGTGATTGATCCGAAAACGCGGATCGCCAAAGCACGCATCGAGTTGGCCAACCCAGACCTGAAACTCAAACCCGAAATGTTTGTCAACGGCACGGTAGAAGCGCAATTCGACAAAAGTTCAGACGTGATGTCCGTACCAAAATCTGCGGTAATGTG
>CAZJLZ010000483.1:0-5439 GCA_964546775.1 uncultured Cryomorphaceae bacterium
ATGCGTTATTTTAAAAGTTATTGAGAATCTATCTCTTTCTTAATCGCGTTGTATTTTTCTGTTTGATTCGTAAATGCATACAACTGTCGCAATGAATTCAGCGTGTTCAGATCGTTTGGCTCCAGAGCCCGTGCACGATCCAGAAATGGCTCTGCCATGATGAAGTATTCTGCGGCTTCAGCGCGTTTCGCTTTGTACACATTGTCATCGGGAGCATCGTTTGCTTCCTGGTTCAGCTCCACTCCTTTATTGAAGTACAGCGCTCCGAGGTTGTATAAAGCATCAAAATAGTTCGCGTCGAGTTCAATGGCTTTGGTATATGCATCGGCTGCATCATCCACCCTTCCGAGGTTGTCATATACTACTCCCAGTGCAAAGTGCAATGCTTTGTCTTCCGGATCTTTTTCCAGTGCCAGCTTAAGATTTTTCTCAGCTTCCTCGTACTGGTTGTTCTCCAAATAATGGTTCAACTCCAATCTGATAAGATCAGAATCACCAGGATACATCTCGCGACCTTTGCGCACCACTTCCATGTACTTTTCCTTATCGCCCATTTTTTCGTGCATCAGGGCCAGGAAAAGATACATCCGACCTTCGAGATAGCCCATTTCAATGGACTGTTCGTACTGCTGAATGGCTTCGGGATACATTTCGGCTCGTTCGGCAGCAAGTCCGGCGTTATAAACGGCCACCGTATCTACGACACCCAGTTTTTCTGCCAGCTCCGAAGCCAGTTTAAAGTTCTCATAGGATTTCCTAAACTGATTTTCGGTAAATTGCTGACCGCCATAGAAATTAGCCTGCTGTTGAACGACCGAAAGTGCCTGCTGATTTTCCTTTTCATAAGTACCTTTTTCATCCAGCTCCATCGCTTTCAGATAACTTCTGGCAGCTTCGGCAACCGGTGAAGGGTGCAGGTTTTTGTAATCGGGATTTTCCGATCCGGCAATCATGGAATAGATCTGCCCGCGGTAGCGCCAGGTCTTTTCTACAGACATTGTTTTAGGATGCTCAATCGTTGGCTCGATGTATTCAAGCGCTTTGTCCAATTCCCCATCGCGCATATAATTGTACGCCGTTGTGCGATGAGTATTTTGACACATTACTCCACCCGACATAAATAAGACAAGTAAAGCACTCAGAATATGGTTCTTCATAATCATATCTTTGGTTACAGGTTTTAAAGTTATTACTTTTCTTCGTCATCCGTATCAACTTCCCTGCCATCGTCAGTCTGGCCGTCACCGTCAGCACCTTCCAGAACGTCATCGATGATTTCTTCGTCATCTATTTCGATTTCCACTTTTGCAACCGCTGCAATGGAATCATCGCCGCGAAGGTTGATTAGTCGAACTCCTTGTGTTGCTCTCCCCATCACCCGCATGGATTCTACTTTCATCCGGATGATAATGCCCGATTTGTTGATGATCATCAGATCATCGCGGTCGTTTACTGAGCGAATGGCGATCAACGCTCCGGTTTTGTCCGTCACATTCAGCGTCTTCACCCCTTTTCCACCGCGGTGGGTGATGCGGTAGATCGGCTCTCCGCTTTCAGGATCGTTCAGGAAGGTTCTTTTTCCGTACCCTTTTTCAGAAACCACGAGTATTGTGGCATCGGGTTCAGAAACGCAAACCATTCCCACTACTTCGTCGTCTTTTCCTTCGAGCGTAACTCCTTTTACACCCTGCGCATTCCGACCTACTGCACGTACGGATGCCTCGTTGAAGCGTATGGCTTTTCCGGAACGTTTGGCAAGAATGATCTCGGTAGCACCGTTGGTCAGTTTTGCCTCGAGCAGCTGATCGCCTTCTTTAATGGTAATTGCATTGATACCATTGGCACGCGGACGCGAATAGGACTCCAGGGAAGTTTTCTTAACTACTCCGTTTTTGGTAGCCATAATCACAAAATGGCTGTTGATGTACTCGTCGTTTTTCAGATCCTGAACATTGATGTACGCCATTACACGGTCGTCCGATTCGATGTTGACCATATTCTGAATGGCCCGTCCCTTTGAAGCTTTTGTTCCTTCGGGAATTTCAAACACCCGCATCCAGAAACACTTGCCTTTTTCGGTAAAAATCAGCAGGTAGTTGTGATTGGTGGCGATGAAAAGGTGTTCCAGGAAATCCTGGTCGCGTGTTGTCGTTCCGCGTGACCCTACTCCTCCTCTGGCCTGTGTTTTGTACTCGATCAGACTGGTTCTTTTAATGTACCCGAGGTGAGAAATGGTCACTACTACGGTGTCATCCGGAATGAGGTCTTCAATGCTCATTTCAGAAGCTGAATATTCAATTACAGAGCGGCGTTCATCTCCGTATTTCTCCTTCATTTCCACGAGCTCATCCTTGATGATTTTCATCCGCAAGCCTTCATCTGCAAGAATGGATTTCAGATAATCGATGAGTTTCATCAATTCTGCGTGCTCTTCTTTGATCTTGTCACGTTCCAGTCCGGTGAGTTTCTGCAATCTCAGGTCGAGAATTGCACGAGCCTGAATTTCCGAGAGTGAAAATTTCTCCATCAGTCCTTCCCTGGCCTCTTCCGGAGTTTGACTTCCACGAATCAAGGCGATTACTTCGTCCAGATGATCCAGGGCAATCAGCAATCCTTCAAGAATATGCGCCCGATCTTCTGCTTTTTTCAGTTCGTATTTGGTACGGCGGACCACTACTTCGTGGCGGTGCTCGACAAAATGCTGCACCATATCCCGCAGATTCAACATTTCGGGCCGGCCTTTAACCAGCGCAACATTGTTGACTGAAAACGAGGTTTGAAGCGCAGTATATTTATAGAGCGTGTTCAGCACAACATTCGGAATGGCGTCCCGCTTCAGTTCGTAAACGATCCGCATTCCCTGTCGGTCGCTCTCGTCACGCAGGTCAGAAATACCATCAATTTTACTCTCGTTGATCAGTTCAGCAGTACGTTTGATCATCTCCGCCTTGTTCACCTGATAGGGTATCTCCGTAACAATGATGGATTCCCGGCCTGTGCTGCTCTCTTCGAACAGTGCTTTGGCCCGCATCATCACTCTGCCTCGACCTGTTTCAAATGCCTGTTTCACACCTTCATAACCATATATGATTCCTCCTGTGGGGAAGTCGGGTGCTTTGATGTATTGCATCAGTCCGGCCACATCTATTTCGCGGTCATCGATGTAGGCAATGACACCGTCAATCACTTCGGATATGTTGTGCGGGGGCATGTTGGTAGCCATACCAACCGCAATTCCGCTTGCTCCGTTCATCAATAATTGAGGAACTTTTGCGGGCAAAACACTGGGTTCTGTAAGCGAATCGTCGAAGTTTGGTGTGAAATCTACCGTGTCTTTGTCAAGATCGGCGAGCATTTCTTCGGCGATCTTGCGCAATCGCGCTTCTGTATAACGCATTGCCGCAGGACTGTCACCATCTACCGATCCAAAGTTTCCCTGGCCATCGACCAGCGGGTAGCGCAAAGACCAGTGTTGCGCCATACGGACCATCGTGTCATAAACGGAAGTATCACCGTGTGGATGGTACTTACCCAATACTTCCCCGACAATTCTGGCGGATTTTTTATGTGCCCTGTTCGCCATTACACCCAAATCGAGCATGCCGTACAACACACGCCGGTGAACCGGTTTTAATCCGTCGCGTACATCCGGTAAAGCCCTCGATACAATAACCGACATCGAATAATCGATGTAAGCGGATCGCATCTCATCCTCTATGTTAATTGGTATAATTTTTTCGCCTTCAACCATGTTCTGTCAATTAAAATTTAGTAAATTCCCATTATCAGTAAAGGAGCCCGAAGGTACCCAAATTCGACCGGCCCGAAGCCCGATTTCAGGTGTTTGTTTTAAACAAAATTTTGTTGATAATTGAGCGCTGCCCGAACCAGTCGTCAAAGGTACTTGTTCTAAATTTGAAAACAGCTAAAATTACCGTAACTTAGGTTCATCCGATTCAGTAAAAAACCACAGGATCACCACTAAAGGAGCCGAAACCATTACTATGGAAGCCAAATTTTCACCAAGAGTTAAGGATGTTATTAGTTTCAGTCGCGAGGAAGCGCTGCGGCTTGGACACGATTATATAGGAGTTGAACATTTATTGCTGGGAATTATTCGCGAAGGTGAAGGAACAGCAGTACGCATTATGAAGTCTTTAAACACAGATTTACAACGTCTGCGGCAGTTGGTAGAAAGCTCTATCAAATCTTCCTCCTCGCGATCAAGATCTTCGGGAAATCTTCCATTGGTCAAACAAGCCGAAAAAGTATTGAAAATCACTTACCTTGAGGCGAAAATTTTTAAAAGTAATACGATTGGCACAGAACACCTTTTGCTTTCAATTCTGAAGGATGAAGAAAACGTGGCCACCAAATCGTTGTTGAAGTTCAACATTAACTACGAAACTGTAAAAGACGAATTACGAGGAACTATGGGCAATCAAGACGAAATAGAATTTGATGAACCACGCGCCGACTTCCCGGGCAGCACATCCGACGATGATGATGATGGCGGTTCAGGATCATTTAGCGGAAGCAGCACTCCCCGCAAAACCGGAGAAAGCAAATCCAAAACTCCTGTACTGGATAATTTCGGACGGGATCTTACCAAAATGGCCGAAGATGACAAACTCGATCCGATTGTCGGCCGTGAACTGGAAATTGAACGGGTTTCTCAGATTCTGAGTAGGAGAAAGAAGAACAATCCTGTTTTGATCGGTGAGCCCGGCGTTGGTAAATCTGCCATTGCTGAAGGTCTGGCGCTTCGGATTACTCAAAAGAAAGTATCCCGTGTATTGTTCAACAAGCGCATTGTTGCCCTTGACGTAGCTTCGCTCGTTGCCGGCACAAAATACCGTGGCCAGTTCGAAGAACGAATGAAAGCCGTAATGAACGAACTGGAACGATCTCCGGATGTGATTCTGTTCATTGATGAAATTCACACCATTGTTGGCGCTGGTGGTGCTTCGGGGTCGCTCGACGCGTCGAATATGTTCAAACCTGCTCTGGCCCGGGGCGAGATTCAATGCATCGGAGCCACAACGCTTGATGAATACCGACAGTACATTGAAAAAGATGGTGCCTTGGAGCGCCGCTTTCAGAAAGTGCTGGTAGAACCAACCTCCATTGACGAAACGA
This sequence comes from uncultured Cryomorphaceae bacterium, assembly GCA_964546775.1. Taxonomy (GTDB): domain Bacteria; phylum Bacteroidota; class Bacteroidia; order Flavobacteriales_D; family SKUL01; genus SKUL01. The sequence continues at coordinate 5,140 of CAZJLZ010000483.1, forward strand.
TCCAGATCCTTCACAATATCAAAGAAAAATACGAAGAGCACCACAACGTAGTCTACAGCGATGAAGCCTTAAAAGCCTGTGCGGTTCTGACCAATCGCTACATCAGCGACCGGCATTTACCAGACAAGGCGATTGATGCCCTGGATGAGGTTGGGTCCCGCGTGCACATTACCAACATCAACGTTCCCAAAGAAATCATCGATGCCGAAAAGAGCATCGAAGAAGTGAAGGAAGAAAAGAACCGCGTGGTGCGCAGCCAGAAGTACGAAGAAGCAGCGAAATTACGCGACAAGGAACGCC
>CAZJLZ010000484.1:0-5908 GCA_964546775.1 uncultured Cryomorphaceae bacterium
ATCCTGATTTGCTGACCTTCATTCCGGGTGATCCGGTTTGTCAGGGTGAGCTGTCTGAAGTGGAAGCGAGCTATAACGGAAACTTTCCACCTTATTCTTTTGAATGGAGCCACGGACTTCCTGATGGTCCCGGACCACATATCGTAAGCCCTGATGAAACGACAGATTACACCGTAACTGTAAGCGATTTATGTGGAAACAGTATATCAGGAGAAACCACAATTGTGATATATCCTCTTCCTCAACTCGGACTCGGTGGATGGTCTGATGTCAGCTGTTCAGGAGGAGCCGATGGATCTGCAACAGTTATCGTCGAATCCGGAACTCCGGAATATTCGTTTCACTGGTCCGGCAGTGCAACACACCTTGCATCTGCTTCCAACCTTGCCGCCGGTCATCACAGTGTAACAGTCATTGATACCCATCAGTGTCCGGATAGCCTGGGGTTTTACATTGAAGAACCTGAGCCGATAAGTATTTCTGTGGAATCAGATACGCTGGTTTGTCCTGGCGATTTGGCTAGTATATCAGCCATAGCCAGCGGTGGTGTCGGAATACATATTTATCACTGGAACAACAATCTTCCTTCAACCGCTGAACAACAGGTTGAAATGTATGAAAACACAATATTTGAAGTATTTGCCAGCGATGCAAACGGCTGCACCACAGCACCGGTGTCAATTGGCATCAACGTCATCTCCATGTCGGCCGGCCTCCTGGATGGATTGAGCGGACCGGGCGTTTGTTCCGGTGAATCCACAACGGTCGCGGCTTATTACAACGGAGACCATCCACCGTACACCTACCAATGGAGTCACAATCTACCCAACGGTGCCGGTCCACATTCGGTCAGCCCATCGGAATCTACCAGCTATACAGTTACTGTCAGTGATATTTGTGACAATGAAATTGAACAGGAAGTCCCCGTTACGATTTATCCTTTGCCTGTGGTTGATCTCCCATCCATGATGGCCGAAGGTTGTGAAGACCTGACTGTAATTTATACTGACTCGCTCAACGATCCTTCCAATCATTCATGGGTCTGGACCATTGACGACGAACAGATTTTTACCGGACAGGAATTGAACCATGTATTTACGGAACCGGGATTGCACACCATCGATCTATCTGTGGTGAGTCTTCAGGGTTGTCAGACTGAAACAACCGACCCGTCACTCGTTATGGTGTTTCCCTCGCCGGTCGCCAATTTCTCAGCCGATCCGTGGGAAGCAGGAATCGACGATCCGGAAATTCGCTTCACAGACCTGTCGGCCGGAGATATAACCGTATGGGACTGGTCATTTGGCGATGGGTCAATGGCAGTCATTCAACACCCTACTCACCTGTATGGCGATACCGGCACCTACAATGTCCAGCTTTTAGTTGAAAATGAATTTGAATGTATCAGTATAGTTGAAAAGCCGGTAAATATCTATCCTGTATACGACATTATTATACCCAACGCGTTTACACCAACATCCAATAACAACGGGTATTACGATCCCAACAATACCGACAACGACATCTTTTATCCTTTTGCAGATTACGTTGAGGAGTTTCGAATGAGCATTTTCAACCGCTGGGGAGAACTGATCTTTGAAAGTACCGAGTTCGCACATGGCTGGAACGGTTGGTATCGGGATGAACCTTGTGCCCAGGATGTTTACGTGTACAAAATAGAATTTACCTTCAGTGATGGAGTCGAAGAAACGCGCGTTGGTGATGTTACGCTTTTTAGGTAGCCCTTGCCGACAATCCTATGATTATATGCCCATTACATTTGGAAACACGTTGAAGAACGTCCCCGAAATATTCCTTTAAAGATCGCTTTAAGCCACTATAATCCCGTAACCATACAGTGTGCTATCCGTATCAAGGAAGTAATGAATTCGATGGACAGAATACTATGATCAAACCTGCTATATTTCTTTTTAAAGTAATCGCAGCTCTTGCGATTGGTTTTTGTCCATTTGCCATTCAAGGTCAGATCACTGTGGATCTCAATACCACCGACAATACGAATTGTGATGGTACACAATGCGACTACAACGGCCCAACCATTTTGATCAATGAATTGATGATGACACCCAATTCGGGTGATGGATCACTTTGGGGTGGAACGGCTGCTCAGGCCGGTGAGTGGATAGAGCTCTACAACCCCAATATCTGCGAACCGATAGATATTTCCTGTTATTACTTAGGCAACAACGCAAACGATAATAATCCATACCCCGGTGGTTATGTTATTCCGCCTGGTACTGTGGTTCCGCCTGCTGGTTTTGCCCTTATTCGTGGAGTGAATGCCGCTCCGGTACCGGCTAACTTGCTGGTCGAAAACGGTGGCAATGTCCTTGAGCTTGTTGTAACCGGCGATGGTGTGTGCGTTGGTGGTGGATCGCGGCTCTGGTTTCCGAATGCCGGTGGCTGGTTTGCCTTTTACGATAGCAATGGCGTACCACAGGACGCTGTTTCCTGGGCCAATCAGTCCAACATCGATGAGGTTCCTTGTGTACCGAACCTTGCCGGTTGCAGCTTTAGTGGTCCCCTTGCCAGCTACAACGATTTCCCCAATGACCGAAAAGAGTACATCCTCAATCAATCTTCTGCCAATTTCCAGGGAGATAGTCATCGCCGCATTCCGGACGGAGGCGATTGGAGTGGGCCCGGAAACCCTACCTATGCTACCTGTAACGCCAATTGTATTGATGTTAATTTTTCGGTCTGCAATGGTACCGCCACTGCAGACCCACAGGGAGGAGTCCCACCCTATACCTTCCTTTGGGACGATGTCCAGAACCAAACTACCCAAACGGCAAGTCAACTTTGCGCGGGAGAATATTGTGTAACAATCATCGACGCACTCAACGATACCATTCAGGAATGTGTCATTGTGGAAGACGCTTTCTATGGCCAACAAATATTAGACGGCTTTTGTGAAGGAGAAAATTACACGCTACCCAACGACAGTATTGTATCTGTAGGAGGAATATACAATGTACTGCTTCAAACCTCCGGCGGTTGCGATAGTCTCATAACCGTGGAACTCGAAGTCCATCCTTCCTACAACTTTATTCTCGACACGGCCATTTGCGAGAATCAGATTTACACTTTACACGATGGTACTGAAGTATCGGAGACCGATAATTACGAAGTTACATTTCAGACCATTCACGGTTGCGACAGCATTTATACCGTGAATTTAACGGTCAATCCACTGATTGAGATAGCTGAAAGTGTAGAGTTATGCGAGGGTGCGAGCTTTCAGTTGCCGGACGGAAATGAGGTTGAGGATGCCGGCATCTACGAAGTGGTGATGCCCGGAACTGGTTGTGATACGTTGTTTACAATAAATGTCCAGGTAAATACAAGTTTTACAGTTGAAATCAATAATCTGGACAACGTTTCCTGTTTCGGAGAAAACGATGGCGCCGTTTCGTTGTCTGTTACAGCGGGCACCGAACCGTACAATTACATCTGGTCGAATGGGCAGGATCTCGGCGCAGATGCAACAGATCTTGCTCCCGGCGACTATACTGTTCAAATCACAGATACCACCGGTTGCGATGATGAAATCTCCTTTGCAATTACCGAACCTCAACCCGTTGAACTGACTGCTTTGGCAGATACATTGATCTGTTTCGGCTCCGAATCTGAACTGGTTGCGCAGGCCACCGGCGGAACGGGCACTTTCATCCATCACTGGAATCATACTCCTTCAGGAGCTGCCACTAGTATTGTCAATCCCATTGAAGACAACATCTATACAGTATTTGCAACAGATGAAAATGGCTGCAACACTGATACCCTATCGCTTCCTGTTGCTGTAATAACAATGAATTCGGATTTACTTCAAGTAACAGCTGGTGAACCTGTATGCCTTGGTAACGAAACAACGGTCGAAGCATTTTACGACGGAGCGCATCCACCTTACACCTACATCTGGAGTCACGGATTACCCGGAAGCCCCGGACCACACGTCGTTTCACCCGATGAAACCACCACTTATTCAGTCACCGTTTCAGACGATTGTGGCAATTCGGTTTCTGAAGATGTTGAAATTATTATACGACCCTTACCTGTAACCGAAGTGTTGTCTACCGATGTTAGCTGTAATGGTTCGGAAGATGGGAGCGCCGAAATTTTGGTTTCAGGAGGAACACCCGAATACAACTATGTTTGGTCAAATGGCAATTCCGAAAGTTCTGCGGAAAATTTGGCTCCGGGCAGTTACTATGTTTTCGTGTTCGACGAATATCAGTGTTCGGATATTGCTGCAATTAATATTGAAGAACCTGCAGTCGTAGGGCTCCAGGTGGATGCCGACACTTTGATTTGTCTCGGTACATCTGCCGGACTCAACGCCTTAGCCAGTGGGGGAACAGGAAATTTCAGCTACCACTGGAACGAAAACCTGCCCGACCAGGCATCTCAATTGGTAAATCCACAAAGCGCAACCCTTTATTCTGTCTTCGCAACCGATGAAAACGGATGTCAGTCGGATACCACTGAAATGACCGTAGAGGTGATTGCGATGGATCCTGATCTGCTGGCCGTCTTCCCCGGTGATCCTGTTTGTCTGGGAGGCTCTTCCGAAATTGCGGCGAGTTATCCTGGTGCACATCCTCCCTATTCTTTTGAATGGAACAACGGCTTACCCGACGGTCCCGGACCACATGTAGTAAGCCCGGATGAAACGACAGAGTATACCCTAACTGTAAGTGATTTGTGTGGAAACAGTGTGTCCGGAGAAACTACCATCGAAATTTATCCGATTCCGGAACCGATGCTCGGAGAGGTTTCTGATGTGCTCTGTTACGGAGAGTCCGATGGATCTGCGACTGTCCTGGTAAATTCCGGTACTCCTGAATACACCTTCCACTGGTCAGGAAGCGATTCTCAAATTTCTACTGCTACAAATCTGGCTGCCGGTCAGCACTCCGTAAACGTTGTGGATACTCATCAATGTGCTGACAGCCTTGAATTTTATATTGCAGAACCCGAACCGCTAGCTATTGCGGTCATCGCGGACACGCTCGTTTGTCCAGGAGAAATGGCTACCATCTCAGCCATTGCCAGCGGTGGTGTCGGAACACATATTTATCACTGGAACAACAATCTTCCTTCAACCGCTGAACAACAAGTTGAAGTGAATGAAAACACAATATTTGAGGTATTTGCCAACGATGCAAATGGATGTACTACTGCACTGGTATCAATTGGCATCGACGTCATCTCCATGTCAGCAAACCTTTTGGAAGTTTTAAGCGGACCAGGTGTGTGTTCAGGTGAGTCTACAACCATATCCGCTCAATACAACGGGAACCATCCACCCTACACCTACGAATGGAGTCACAATTTACCCAACGGAACCGGTCCACATTCGGTCAGTCCTTCGCAATCCACCAGCTATTTAGTTACTGTTAGTGATATTTGTGACAATGAAATTGAACAGGAAGTTCCGGTAACGATATATCCCTTGCCCATAGTTGACCTTCCTTCCATGATGGCGGAGGGTTGCGAAGATCTAGCGGTGATATATACCGACTCGCTCAACGATCCTTCCACCCATTCATGGGTTTGGACCATTGATGAAGAGCAGATATATAATGGTCAGACGCTGAACTATGTATTTACCGAACCGGGAATGCATACCGTAGATTTGTCTGTGGTAAGTTTTGAGGGATGTCAGGCGGCAACTACAGCTCCATCACTTGTAATGGTTTTTCCCGCACCGGTAGCCGATTTTTCTGCTGATCCATGGGAAACCGGAATCGACGATCCTGAAGTTCATTTCACAGATCTTTCAACTGGCGACATCACTTCCTGGGACTGGTCTTTTGACGACGGGTCAGCGTCCGTGATCCAACACCCAACTCACCTTTATGGGGATACAGGAACCTATTATGTC
>CAZJLZ010000485.1:0-3116 GCA_964546775.1 uncultured Cryomorphaceae bacterium
TAATTCGCTTCCGATATATTGGTTTTTAAAAAACGGACTACTGTGAAGACTGAGATAATGAAAAACCGCATGAATTTCACTTTGTCTCAGATGATCAATCAGGGCTGTGCGTTGTTCAAAATCGTGGCAAAGCAAGTAAAACATATGAGCATTATTACTTGCAAACTCCGGAATAACTGGAAGTCCAATGTACTGTTCTATTGCCCACGATTCGAGGTCTTTCTGATAACTTCTCCAATGTGTGGCACGCCGTTGTTGAATATCTTCGAGATTCTCCAATTGCGCCCATAAAAATGCCGCAATTACTTCTGAAGGTAAAAATGAGGAGCCCACGTCAACCCACCCATATTTATCTACCTCTCCACGAAAAAAAGCCGAGCGATTGGTGCCCTTTTCCCAGATAATTTCAGCGCGATCACGAAAACGTTCATCATTCACAACCAGCATCCCCCCTTCACCCGAAATGATGTTTTTGGTTTCGTGAAATGAGAAAGCTGCAAAGTGACCAATTGATCCTAAAGCACGACGCTTCCCATCTTTTCCAGTGTAAAAACTATCTACAGCCTGAGCTGCATCTTCAATTACCAACAGATTATACTTTGCGGCCAATTCCATAATGCGATCCATATCACACGCCACACCGGCATAGTGTACCGGCACAATAGCCTTTGTACGTGGTGTAATTAACCCTTCGATACTGGCTTCGTCAATCCCTGGATGATCCGACCGGCTGTCAGCAAAAACAATTTTTGCACCGCGCATCACAAAAGGATTGGCAGTGCTGACAAAAGTGTAGGAAGGAATAATTACCTCGTCACCAGGTTGAATATCCGCAAGTAACGCAGCCATTTCCAACGCATCGGTACACGAAGTTGTAAGGAGGCATTTTCCAAATCCATACCGGGTTTCAAAGAACTGCTGACACATCTTTGTGTACTTTCCATTGCCGGAAATTTTACCCGTATTCACAGCATCGTGAATGTAATCTGTTTCTTTACCGGTAAGATGTGGTTTGTTGAAAGGGATCTTCAAGGTCGGAGTATTATGGTGGCAAACTTAGCATTATCGTTAAAATAATCCTTCAGCGGAGACGGTTTACTTCAACTCATAAATCAAAAATACCGCGGTACTGTCACCGATGTTCAGAACTTCGTGTTCTATAATTTCAGAATTGTAAAAGTGACTTCCTGTCGGCACTTCTACATCTCTGGTACCGGATTCGCTGATCATCCGAAAAGTACTTCCAAGAACTGTATATCCGAAATGTGGATTGTGATAATGTTTTTCATGTCCTACGCCCGGTGGAAAAGTGCATTTCAAAACACGCTGCTGATCATTTTCAAAAATCACCTCGCAAACTTTTTCGCCTTTCCAACCGGCTTCATACGGATCAGGGAGTTCGGGATGCTGGGCACAAGCAGTGGAAGCTATTGCAACGACAAAAATCATTTTTTTCATAGACGGCGAAAGTAGTAGTTCCTTTGGTTATTGAAAAACTGTCTACTCTACCTGAACATCCTGCGAATAAAAGATCATATGCCCGTCTACATCCTTAACAACGGCACGCAATAAATACTCACCGGTTTCAGCCTCGTCAGGAATTTTAGGAACAGCGAGATACTGAAATCCATAGCTCAGAAATTCCGGCTCTTCGATGACAACGTTTTCATTGTGTAAATTCTGCGGCCCGGAAAGTGTTATTTCAATTTCCGATAACCCTGTATTGTCGATTATCCATCCATCTATTACAAGCGAATCTCCTGGATTCATATAAATAATTCCATCTACCTCCGGCGGATTAAAACCATTGATATCTATCTGTGGCTGTTCTTCTGGGTTCAATAAGGTAAATTCCTGAACTCGGCTGTCGGCATTTCCGTTACCATCTACCACCTGAATCAGAATCTCGTACTTGCCGGCTAAATCCGTAACGTCCGTCGGAATCGAAATTAACTTTCCGAATTGTTTGCTATCGATCTCCCCATACGAACTGAAATGAAGTAATTTATCAGTTTGCGAAAGTGCGGAATTGGAGGTGTTTAGAATCCGCACAACCACTTCTACAAGCTCCTCGTTATCGGTAATGTAAAGTTCAATGTTAAGGGTGGTTCCGACAGTCAGGCTGTTGAGTGTTTCCTGATTGTTGAGCAAAAAAACTTCAACCGAAGGATCCGTATTGTCGACACTCACTTTACCGCAACCGCAGTAAAGAAGAAGCAGCAGAAGAAGAATAGGGAAAATTTTCATAAGGCATAAGAGGCGTTGAACATTCCCGCCAAATTACGAAAAAAGCGCTGCCGGAAATTCTTCTGACAACGCTTTTAACTTGCTTCCTGTTAGCTGGTAACACGCATGTTACCGTTAACACCTTAAACTAAGCTTCAAAAATTAACCAATCAATATCTTTGTGACGTCCAATACGGCAAAAAGTTTAATATCGAATTCCGGTTTTACGATAAATAAAGTGCAACAGCCATGCCGGACCAATCATCAGAAACTGGATATCCTTCAGGAATGACGGCTTTTTTCCTTCAATTTTATGACCGATAAATTGGCCAATCCAGGCAACAACAAAAATAGTCAGATAGATCCATAAGCGATTTTCTGTAAAATTCAGATTCACCAATTTAACAGAATAAAGAACAAGGGCTGAGACAATCAGCATTCCAATTGCAATTGGAATGGATAGTCGAATGAAAAACAACAGTCCGAGTAAAATTATTAAAGTCCCGATGTGCAGATATGGTTCCGATCCCGGGCTGACTCCCGAGGTTAATCCCCCCAATGGAATCAGCGAAAGCAATCCGATCAGGCTGAAAAAAATCAGCGGAACGCAGAACCAGTGTAATGATTTGTTGGTAGAATTCTGGTGGCTTTCTCCGTAAGCATCAAACCACTGCTGTATGGTTGTCATAGATCGGGTCAAGTTGGTCGAAATAAAATTAACAATTATTTCACGGTTCAATGCCGGAATCTATTCTGCGTTCTTTTCGAAAAAATTCCAGAGCACATCTTCGGGAACCGGAGCAACCAGTGAGAGTTGTGTTTTTTGTACCGGGTGTGTCAGTATCAGTTTCCGCGCGTGTAGGTGAATTCCGCCATCGGGATTGGAGCGA
>CAZJLZ010000486.1:0-3297 GCA_964546775.1 uncultured Cryomorphaceae bacterium
GATTATCGTTTTTCTCATTTCCCCGATCATGAATTCGAAGTCACCAACGTTGAACGGGAAGATGGCAATACGGGATGGCTTATTACGAAAATACAACCGAAGTAAGCCGACAGTCACTTTAAGAGTTGAATCAGCAGATTGGAAGTTGCTTCTATTACACCTTTCATGATCCGGAGGTGGTGGAAGAAATTAAGGGAGGGGCGGTGTAGCTCGTTCCCATGTCAGATTGTTGATTACCCCAATTGGAATGAAAGATTTTTTCGATTAACTTGGCAGACTCAACCAGCTACCTTTGAATCATCTTCTCCGGATATCAGCAATTTTCCTGTTTGGAGCAACAATTATTTTTTCTGCAGCCTGCACCAAAACAGAAATCACCGAAGTCCACGAACCATACCTGATCGAAGGCAACGACCCGCCCGATTACAGCGGAGTGACCACCCTGCAGGTGCAGAACTACGTGAGCAGACTGTACATCGATCTGCTCGGGGAACAACCGCAGGTGGAAGTGCTCCAGGAGAAAGTTGATTTTCTTCAGGACAACGACCTCAGCGCTGAATCGCGTGAAGCATTGGTGATGGAACTGATGTTGGACGAAGAATACGCGGTGAATATTTTCAACTATACCTCCGGACAATTTCTAAACGGCGTGTCGCGTGCCGAATTGGAAGATCAGATTGCGCTGTACGCATACGCCATTCAGCTTTATTACGACCAGGACGAAGTGCAATTGGCGCAGATCCTCGAGTTCGAAATGCAGAAAATGGTTTTGCTCGTCGAGGCCGACTCTTCATTGCAGGTTGGGAGTATTTCCATCAACGAATTTTACCGGCGCTTTTGCTACAATAGTGTTTTCGATGAGATCAACATGGGCAGCGAAAATATGGTTATTGCCTGTTTTGAAAATCTGTTCGGCCGATATCCCACCAACAATGAACTTGTTGCAGGAGTGACGATGGTCGACGGACTTTCGGCTGTTCTGTTGCAGGAGAGCGGAAACAGCAAAGGAGATTTCGTGGATATCGTCACACAAACCGATGAGTTTTACCTGGGTCGTCTTTATGAGCAATACCAGCGTCTGCTCACGCGGGAACCCATTCCGATTGAAGAGCAGGAGGGCACCCAATTGCTGGCCACCGAAAGCTTTCAGGTATTTCAAACCAGTATTTTAATCAGCGACGAGTATGCGGCTTTTTAGTCTGTGGTTCATAGCGCTCGCCATTCTGGCAGTATCCTGTAAAAAGGTAGAGAAAGAGGAAGTCACCTACGACTACCCGATCTATGGCATTACTCCGCAGGTAATCTACAGTTCGAACGCAGAAAAAACCCGTGAGAAAACACCAGTCCAATACATCTCAATTATGTACGGTGATTTGTTCAACGCGCGGATTCCCAACAACGAGCTCAACAATCTTGCGCTGCTCAGCACGGCCATCGGCGATAAGGGAATGGTGAATGAATTGATTTTGAGTCACTACCTCAACAATCCGGGTCTGGAACTTCCGACGGACGCAGAAATGCACAGCGATCCGGCGACATTTGCCACCGAGACCTATGTGCGGTTCTACAAACGGAATCCCACGCCATACGAGAAAATTTACCTCGTCAACCTGATCGAAGATGATCCCGCTATGACCGTTGAGGTAATTTATACCGCATTTGTATTATCGAACGAATACTACTTCTACTGATGAGCAAAATCAACCGACGTCAATTTGTGCGCAGAGCTGGTCTGGCTACTGCCGGAACACTCATTGCTCCGTATGTGCTTCCTTCGGGAAGACTTTTTGCCCAGAACGAACCGCGACTCGTGGATCACGTGGTATTTGTGCTGTTCGCCGGTGGATTGCGCAACATCGAAACGGTAAACAAAAGTTATCTCCAGGGACAAGGTCTGGCCACCTCGGGAAACATTCTTCCCAACATGCTCTCGGGCGCACCACCTTCTACCAATCTGGTTTACAATCCGTGGAATCCGGTGTCGTCTCAGTCGTTACAATCGCAGGGAACGTTGTTTCCAGAGATGCGCTACAACAGCGGTCCAACGGGTCATTACAACGGACACACGGTAGCGATGACCGGAAAATACACCGCTACGGGTTTGAACCTCAACATTAACCCCGATTCGCCCACGGTATTCGAATATTACCGCAAGCACAGCGATCCGATGTTCAGCGCCAAAAAAGCGTGGTGGATTTCCGAAGGATTGGGTCCTTACCCTTCGCTCAACTACAGTCGACATCCGCAATACGGCGCCATGTACGGAGCCAATTACATCAATCCGGCTACTGTTTTTGGTCAAACAGGGAACAGCTATTTCAATACGGCCTCCAGTTTCCAGCCCGATGATGTGCAGCGTTTTGAAGGAGCGAAGAATTTTCTGAACAGCAATTTTGATCTCACCGCAAGTGATTTACCCGGCGTGATCAATACCCGAAATGATCGTGAAGAAATTAAGGATTTCATCGTTACTATGTCAAATACACCGTTGAATCTGTCAGATTTTCCACTGCCCAACGGGGTTGGTTTTGAGCAATTAACCGGAGACCTGTTCAACATCGCTGCCGCGTGGAAAGTCATGGACGCTTTTAAACCGGAGCTTACTGTAGTAAACACATTCAATTCGGATGTTTGCCATACCGATTTCTCCAGCTATATCAACACGCTGCACAAAGCAGATTACGGAGTTGGTTGGCTGTGGGATAAAATTCAAAACGATCCGGTGATGAGCGGAAATACGATCATGATCTGTATGCCCGAACACGGTAGAAACCTCAACGGAAACGGGCTGTACGATGCAAACGGACTGCAGGCACTCGACCACACCGGTGACGATAGCTCTCGCGAGATTTTTTCACTGATCGTCGGACCTCCCGGAATTGTGAACCAGGGAGCGATCGTCGGAACAGCCAACAACCCCGTCGGAGAATCGGTAGATATTGTTCCCACCATTGCGCACATTCTCGGGTTTAGCGGACCGGTAAGTGGAATGGGACTGGACGGACAAATTCTTCAACAGGCATTTGTATAGATGACCAGGATTTTGAAAATAGCATTCGGAATGTTGTTCGGCGTGATGCTGCTGGTATCGGCGTGTAAAAAAGAAACGGTCCGAGTTGAGCCCGAAGACCCGCAATTCGACAACCCATTTATAGGAATCAACAACGGCAATGGCCCGACTCCCTTAAATATAGATCCGGAATCCTTTCTTGGAATTTATAACAACATCCTTTCTGTAAAATGCGGATCCGATGACGGAGCGTGCCACGACGGCTCGTTTGAACCAGACTACCGGAC
>CAZJLZ010000487.1:0-3441 GCA_964546775.1 uncultured Cryomorphaceae bacterium
TTCCTTTCATCATATTTCTGGCAGAATTCTGCCGGGTTGTCCTATTTTTGGGCATCACCAAACCGACATCATATGCATTCTAAGATTATAATACTCGCGGTTGCTACTTCTTTGGTGGCCTGCGATCAAGTCAATGAAGAAAAAGCTGAAAATCCCGCTTCAATGCTGCAATATCCGATTACCAACAAAGTAGATAGCGTAGATAATTATTTTGGAGTGGAAGTGGCCGACCCATATCGCTGGCTGGAAGATGATAATTCTTCAGAAACAGGGCAATGGGTAAAGGAACAGAACGAAGTCACCGGTTCATTCCTTTCGCAGATTCCTTACCGCGAAGAAATTGAAGAACGCTATACTGAATTGTTCAACTATCCAAAGTTGAGCTCTCCCAACCAGGTAGGTGACTATTATTTCTATTACAAGAATTCAGGTCTTCAAAACCAGTCCGTCATCTATTATCAGAAAGGCTTGGATGGAGAACCACAAGTTTTCATTGATCCCAACACACTTTCAGAAGACGGAACGACTTCCATTTCATTGCTCGGTGCTTCTAAGGATGATAAATACATAGCCTATGCACAATCAGAAGCCGGATCGGACTGGACAACCATTAAAGTGCGAGAAATCGAAACCAACACAGAATTACCGGACCAGCTGGAATGGGTGAAATTCTCCGGAGCGGCGTGGCACAAAGATGGATTCTATTACAGTCGTTATCCGGAACCTGAAGCAGGTGCTGAATTATCCGCTGATAACAAAGACCACTCTATTTACTACCATCAACTCGGAACCGATCAGTCAGAAGACGCGCTGTTTTACAGGAACGAGAACAATCCGAATCTCTACCACTATTGCGGAATTACAGAAGATGGCAAATACCTGCATATGTATGTTGCCGAAGGAACCGATGGATACGAGACTTACATTAAAGACCTTGAAAATGATGGTGAACTCACTCCCCTTTTCACCGGATTCGCCAATAAAAGCGATGTGGTCAACCATATCGACGGGCGCCTGTTGGTAAAGACGGATATTGATGCACCCAATTACCGATTGGTTTCAATAGATCCTGAAAACCCGGCATCAGAAAAATGGGAAACAGTCATTTCGGAATCCGAATCACTGCTCGAAGGGGTGAATACCGGCGGAGGAAAACTTTTTGCTACTTACCTCGAAAACGCTACCACCCAACTATACAGCATGGATTATGACGGCTCGAATAAAAAACAAATCGACTTGCCCGCTCCAGGAAGTGCCGGTGGTCTGGGTGGAGATGAAGATGAAAAAACTTTGTTTTACACATTTACTTCGTTCACCTATCCTCCTACCATTTTCAAGTATGACGTGGAAAAGGGAACTTCTGAAATGTTCAATGAACCGGAATTAACCTTCAATCCAGAAGCTTTTGAAAGCAAACAGGTTTGGTACAAAAGTAAAGATGGTACTGATGTTTCCATGTTCATTGTTCACAAAAAAGGACTTGAACTCAATGGTGACAACCCGACCCTTCTTTATGGCTATGGCGGGTTCAACATCAGCCTCTCACCTTATTTCAGCGCCTCAAACCTGATACTACTTGAGAACAATGGTGTTTACGCAATGCCCAATCTACGGGGCGGTGGAGAATACGGAGAGGAATGGCACAAAGCCGGTATGAAGGAAAAGAAGCAAAACGTTTTTGACGATTTTATAGCCGCGGCTGAATACCTGATTGCCGAGGGCTATACATCTCCAGAGAAACTTGCCATCAAAGGCGGATCGAACGGAGGCTTGCTTGTTGGAGCTGCCATGACCCAGCGTCCGGAGTTGTTTCAAGTGGCCATTCCCCAGGTCGGTGTAATGGATATGTTGCGATTCCATAAGTTTACGGTTGGAAAAGGCTGGATTCCGGAATATGGCAGCGCCGATAATTCAGAAGAAGAATTTCGATTCCTGCAGGCCTATTCCCCTGTGCACAACTTAAAAGAAGGCACTGAATATCCGGCAACAATGATCACAACTGCAGATCATGATGACCGAGTTGTTCCTGCACACTCCTTTAAATTTGCGGCAACGCTTCAGGAAAAACATACCGGCGACAATCCTGTATTGATCCGGATTGATACGGATGCGGGACACGGCGCCGGTAAACCTACCGCAAAAATCGTTGAGGAACAGGCGGATTTGTGGGCTTTTATGTTTTATAACATGGGCTATCAGATACTTCCAGCTGAAGTCGATGGGTTTAAACCCTGATTCTGAAGCGCAGGAAAATAATGCAAAAGACTGCGCGCCGATATACAGGAGTTCTGATCGGAATCATTTCGATTTTGATTTTCATCCTGCTGCGCTATTTTCCTGAAATTGCTGAAAGCCTGTACGGGCGCGGACTATATCCCATAATCCGGACAGTATTTGATTATTCACTTGGACTGTTGCCGTTTCCGGTAGTATACCTTTTTCCCTTACTGTTGATTTTTATAATCCTGCGACCTTTTTTTCATCGAAGGGATTGGAAATCACGTCTGCGTTCATATTTAAACTTTTTCGGCTGGATGATAGTACTTTTCTATCTCCTATGGGGATACAATTATGCACGGCCTGATTTAAGTCAGCGTCTGGCCCAGGAACCGGTTATTGTTACGGACTCAATGCTATTGGCTTTTGGTGGATCCACCATTGCCCGATTGAATAAAATTCGTACCGGTCAGTTGATGTCCGGTCAGGATAAACAGCAGATTTTCGAAAATCATCTCAGGCAAATAGTCGGTACATCGCTCGAACATTATAACATTCACCTTTACTCTCCGAGCAGGGTACGCTACATGCAACCAGCAGGGGTTTTAAGAAAGTTTGGAATTTCGGGTATTTATTTTCCCTTTACCGGCGAAGCCCTTCTCGAAAAAGCACATCCTCAGCCCGAAAAAATATTTATAACCGCACACGAACTGGCACACAGTTTCGGAGTTACCGACGAAGGAGAAGCCAATCTGGTGGCCTATATTGCGTGTATAAGAAGCGATCAGCAACTCGTTCAGTACGCCGGTCATCTGGCTATGTGGGAGTACCTGCAAATTGTTTATCGTCGGAAGAAATTGACCGAGGGTATAGCACTTCAGGAAGTACTATCACCGCTGGTAAAAGCAGATCTCGAAACACTCAGAGCAGAAAGACGCAAATACAAGGAATGGGTTCCGGAACTGGGAGATGTTGTAAATGACACCTATCTGAAAGCTCAGGGAATCAAGGAAGGAACCGACGCGTATTTATCCCTGCCAATGCTGTATTTGCAGCATTCGCAGAGATTTTGAAATCCCTACTGTATCTGTAAGATCTTTGATTCGAACAAAAGTTCTCCATTTGCAGCTATAGCTGTAGCAACTACTTTATACATGCCGCTTTGGTTTCCTTGAGGATCTTGTCCGTCCCATCTGGCTTCCAAACCATTCCCTTCAAAAACCA
>CAZJLZ010000488.1:0-7621 GCA_964546775.1 uncultured Cryomorphaceae bacterium
CGCTACGGAAATTGGTGAATATCACAACATCTCCGGGACGGATAACAGAGACCGGATTTCCAGCTTCACCTACACGCACAATCGGCAGAATGAATTCATCGGTTTCACCCTTTTCGTACTTCTGATTCAACAGGGCAAAAATGTCTGTGGTCTTTTCACCTGTTCCATTTACCAACGCGTGGTATGCTTTTGAGGTCCGGTCCCAGCGCGTATCGCGATCCATTGCGTAATATCTGCCCGTTACGGAAGCGATGGTACCAACGGTCTGCTGCAGATGCTGATCGAGATCCTGTAGAAAGCGTACGCCACTCCTTGGATCCGTGTCGCGGCCATCGGTAAAAGCGTGGATGAAAACGTTGCTGAATTCATGGTCCTTAAAAACGGTGGTCAGTGCCTTTGTGTGGTTGTAATGACTGTGGATTCCGCCGTCGGAAATAAGCCCCAGCAAATGAATGTTTTTGTGGTTCTCTTTGGCATAGTTCAGGGCATTCAAAATGGTTGGATTATTTCCCATCTCCATTTTAGCGATCGCAATATTGATCATTTGCAAGTCCTGATTGACAATGCGCCCCGCCCCCAGATTCATGTGTCCTACTTCTGAATTGCCCATTTGTCCTTCCGGAAGGCCGACTTGTTCGCCATGGGTAACCAAGGTACTGTTCGGGTACTTTTCCATCAACGAATCCATAAAAGGTGTGTTGGCAACTTCTATTGCCGACCGGCTGGAATCGTGATTCAGTCCCCAGCCATCCAGGATAATGAGCATTGCTTTTTTAGTCATTCTGTTTTTTGTCTCTTTTTCTGATGATTCATTTATACAATTCACCTGAAACAAGGATTCGGGGCGAATGATTATTAAAAATCAAGATACGGAATATCTTCTCAGGCGAAGAATGGCCGGATTTAAAATTGAAATAATGGTCTTGATAGTCAAGCCCAGAGCAACAAGGTTTATGCCTTGCCTCCTTTAAAATAATCGTTTTTATCGGCAAACAAGACATTAAAAGTAGTCATACTACCATAAGCCCGCGTGATGTATTGCTGTAGATGAACCTTATCCTGATCATCCAGTTTTTCGCTTGAATTGATGTTTTGTTCCAGTACCCGAAGCCGGTCGCGCATCATTACAATTTTGTGAAACAACGCTTCGATCGGGACTTCTTTGGATTGTTGATCGCGGTTCCTGGGTTGCATGATCAACTTCCCGCCCCGCCAGCGATCCGCCAGTTCAACCGGATAAGTCAGAACATTGGAATCGTTGAGCACCTGCCGAAGAGCTTTCTTTACGTCATCAAGGTCAAGGGCATTGTCCGGAGCATCGGCAGCCGGCTCAAGCACTTTCAGACCTTCAAAAGATCGTGCAATTTCCTTGTCTCCTTCTCCTTTGAAAAAAACTTTCCAGGTACTCAGGTTCATATCCACCACAATGCCTACTCCAAATGCCGGATGTTGAACCCGCGCTCCGATGGTTACCACGTTTAAATCCATAAGCTTGTATTTCGATTATTGAATGTTGAAGCGTCAAATATAAATCTGTGAAATGAGAGATTTGTCAATTCCGAAAAATATCTAAATAAAAGCCGGATTCCATGCGGTACGATTGTAAAACTCCAGACGAAAAGCACTACCTTAGTCCGTTCGGGAAATTTTATGTAAGTTAAGCTAGCGAAATCAATTGAAACCGGTTTCGCTTTTTTTAAAACAGAAAACGCGCCTTTTACAATCTATTCAAAACCGAGTCTGTGCCCATAGGTAAAGTTACTGTCGTTTCATGAATTCTGTATTCGCAATAGGAAGGCGAATGCTCAAGATCCTTATCTGGACAATTGCTGTTCTGGTGGGTCTTCTGTTGTTGGTAATCGGACTCATTTTGTTTCCGCCGGTACAGGAGAAAATCACTGGTTACGCAGTCGATTTTCTTGAAGAAAAAATCGGAACAGAAGTACAACTTCACCGGGTTTTTATCGGATTTCCTACTGACGTTGTGATAGAAGGATTGTACGTGGAAGATCAACAGGCAGACACGCTGGCTTACCTCCAAAAATTGAAGGTGAACATTGATATGCTGGCTATACTGGACAATAAGATCATCATAGAATCGGCGTACATCGAAGGCCTGACGAGCCACATTCACCGCAGCGCACCCGACAGTGTTTTCAATTTTATGTTCATTCCGGAAGCTTTTGCTTCGGACGAACCCAAGCCCGAGAAGGAAGCAGCGGATAGCACTGAAAGCAAAGGATTTACTTTTGATGTTCAGCACGTTGAATTGGTGAACCTACAAGGTAGTTTTATTGATGAAACATCTGGGTTGGATCTCGACTGGGTACTCGGAAACCTCGAAATCGACTTGGATCAACTGGATCTGGAAACGCTCACTTTCGATGTAGATGATCTCGAACTATCCGATTCGAAAGTCAATCTGGTACAAAATATTGCTCCGGTCGAGTCCGAAGACGAAGACACTTCGTCTACCAACCTTGGGATCACTGTTAACTCCATCGTTCTCAACAATGTGGATTTCAATTTTCAGCAAAAATACGCGGGAACGGAGCTGATTGTTGAAATCGGAAATTTTGAACTGGAGCCTTCTGATTTTGATTTGGTCAGTACGACCATCAACATTGAAGAACTATTGCTGGAAGATTCATACGGCGCCTGGATTCAACACAAAATACCCGGAGATGGAACCACTTCGGATGAAACCAACGAAGAAATGACCGATCCTCTGGCTACTTTCCCCTGGACGATCAACGCTGAAGAGCTAAAAATCAACAACCAATCATTTGATTTGCTGGATCACAATACACCGGAAACCCCCGGTCAGTTCAATGCTCAGCATATGAAATTGAGCGAAGTAAACGTGGATCTCAAAGATCTCAGCCTGGATGCTCAAAAAAGCAGCGTGGATCTGGAACACGTCTCGTTGCGTGAGGAAAGTGGTGTACGGATAGATGAATTTCAGAGTTATGTATACGTCGATTCCACGAGTGCTGAATTGCGTGATTTTTTGTTGCTGACACCCAATAGCCGCGTTGAACTCGAGTTGACATCTGAATTCGCTTCCGTTCTGAATATTATCCAGAATCCTCAAGAACTCCATGCCGACCTGCAACTGAATGAATCCTCGATCGACTTTAGAGACCTATTGCCATTTGTACCCGACCTAAAGGAACAACTACCAATTCTGGAAGAGCAAGGTCTCCGGGTGGGAATCGATGTCGACGTAAACGGACAACTCTCTGATCTGGATGTGCGCCACCTGATCGCAGATGTTAACGAAGCCACTCGAATAGAACTGAACGGACAAATCAAAGGCTTGCCGGATGTGAAGAATTCATGGCTCGACCTTGAGTTGACTGAATTCACCACCAATAATACAGAAATTAAAAAAATACTGCCTCCCAACACGCTACCGGAAACCATACAACTTCCTTCTAACATTCACCTGGCCGGAACATTTGAGGGTTCAATGGAAAATTTTGACACAGATTTGTTACTGGAAACATCTTCCGGTGATGTGGATCTCCTGGCCGCCATTCAAACCGGAGCAGACAGTATTCCCCATTACCAGGCACAGGTCCATATTCGCGACTTCGACTTAGGATATGTTCTGTCACAGGATTCACTCGGAATAGTGCGTCTGGAAATGGAATTAGATGGAAAAAATTTCGACCCGGAAAAAGCCGAAGCAGAACTTGAAGGTATCATCAACTCTATTGAATATGGTCACAGAACGTATGAAGAAATTCCGATTTACGCGACCATAGATAATTCGGAAATGGAAGCAGAAATATCGCTCGAAGATTCGCTGATTCATTTTGACCTTGAAGCGTGTGCAGAGTTCGACCTGGAAAGACCCTATTACCGCGCCCAGCTGAATCTGGATGGAATAGATCTGATGGGAATGGGACTGACTTCGGATGATTTCAGAGCGAGTGGAAAAGTTACCATTGAAGCTGTAGGTGACAGTATCAACGAAATTGATCTTCACGTGGATGCTACCGAAGTGCTCTTTATCCGGGAGGGTGATCGCTATCCAATGGACTCTTTGGGACTGTCGTTTCACACTGCTGCTGATTACAATCGTTTGGACATAAATTCCGGACTCATCGACGGATTTTTCGAGAGCAACATTCCACTCGATCAAATGGAAGCGGTCATGATGCAGCATGTCGACAAATACTACAACGTGTTGGATAGTAATGACACTTTAATGGTAAACGAAGATCATTTTTTTGAATTCGATTTTACTGTCAAATCAACCGATGTTCTATCTGAAGTTTTGCTACCTGATTTGCACCGTTTATCACCGGGACGACTCAACGGCAAATTCAATCAATCCGA
Source organism: uncultured Cryomorphaceae bacterium (assembly GCA_964546775.1). Lineage (GTDB taxonomy): Bacteria > Bacteroidota > Bacteroidia > Flavobacteriales_D > SKUL01 > SKUL01. The sequence goes on from CAZJLZ010000488.1 coordinate 4,348, forward strand.
GAATCTTTTGGATGTAGAAGTAGTTTTTCCGGCAATTGAATACGGTGGTCTTCACGTGGATAGTCTCGATATCAACATTCAATCTGTGAATGATTCCCTGATTTACAAGGTCATACTAGAGGAAATCGGCACTGAGGAATATTACCTTACCAATACCAGTTTGTACGGTTCGTTTACCGATCAGGTATTGAAAGTTTCGCTGGCAGTATTGGATTCACTCGAAAACCAAAACCTTTTACTGAGTGGAAATTTCCGCAGTGAAGACGGTAGATATCGTTTTTCATTTGAACCTGACGGAGTTGTGTTTGACGAGGAAGTCTGGGATACCCCTGAAGACCATTATTTGGAATTTGGAAAAGAAGGTATGCTGGCCAACAATCTGCAATTGAAGAACGGACAACGGGAAATCACGCTTGAAAGCAGGGAGAATGAACTGAATGCGCCCATGGATCTTACGTTTAATCGTTTTGATCTGGAAGAGTTGAGTCAGGCTGTGGATGGAGAGGAGAATCTGGTAAGTGGAGAAATCAACGGCACCGTGGCCCTCACCTTTCCCGATTCGCTGTTGCAATTTGACGCAGATCTCAAAATCAACGATCTGCATTTTCAGGAACATGCTCTGGGCAATCTGGAACTTCAGGCGCAAAATTCGGCAGATGCCATCGACGTGGAAGCAACCCTCACCGGAGATGGAAACGATGTGCACATCACCGGGCAATATCAGCTGGAGCCGGAAATCAACGTAACCCTGGAATTGGACATGCGAAAGCTGGAACTCGCCAGTATCGAGCCATTTACCAAAGCGTATATCGATAGTCTCTCGGGATATCTCAGCGGAGACGTAAGTCTTAGCGGAGATCCGCAAAACCCACAATTCAGCGGAAACATTCAGTTCAATTCGGTAGGAATGCAGGTGCCTATGCTCGGTACCTACTACAAACTAAACAAGGAATCATTTTCGGTCAACAATGAAGGTCTGAAGCTAAATAACTTTACGATTACGGACGAAGCGGGAAAAACAGCATCTTTCAATGGGTCGGTCCTCACCAATGACTTTCTGGTTTTTCGATTTAATCTCGACGCCAATATCAACCGGTTTCAAATACTCGATAAGCCCGATAGCAGGGATGCTATATTTTTTGGAAATGTGCTCCTTGACAGTAAAATTAAAGTCCGTGGGAACACCAACAAACCCATCATTCAAGGATCCGCTGAAATCGTAAAAGGGTCAAAAATGAGCCTCGTTATTCCTGACCGGGAAGCGCAAATCGAAAATTCCGGTGGGATTGATGAGTTTATCGTCCGACATCAAACCGGAAGCGATATTATGACCAGAACTGCGGAAAGAGATACAACGGTATCGGCGTTGCGCGGCATGGATTTGAGCGCCAATCTGAAACTGAATCGCGAATCCGAATTTTACATTTATCTCAGCGAGGCCCGGGATAACTATGTGCGTACTCAGGGAAACGCCGAGTTGCGGTTCGGTATTGATCCAAGTGGAAAAATCAATATGACCGGACGCTACGAATTGGTTGACGGTGAGTATCAATTGATATACCGCGGCGTGGTTCGCAAAAAATTCGACATTGAAGAAGGTAGTAGTATTGTCTGGATGGGCAATCCCCTCACCGCCCGGTTGGATTTAACTGCACTGCACACTGTCGAGACAGATGCATTAGGGCTACTTGAGGATCAACTGGCTGGGTCCAATCAGGCAGACATGAACCGGTTTCGACAAAAAATGCCATTCTGGCTTCAGTTGCATTTGGGTGGAGAACTGACCGAACCGGACATCAGTTTCAACATTGATTTACCACCCGATCATCGGGGTGTTTTCAATGGTCAGGTAGACGCTAAACTCAGCATGCTCAATCAACCCGAGAACGAATCGGAAAGGAACAAACAGGTATTCGCTTTGTTGGTACTCGGACGATTTCTACCTGGGGATCCCTTATCCGGAGGTGGATCTACTGAAGCGGCGGTCCGAAACAACATGAGTCGTTTGTTGAGCCGACAACTTTCGAAGCTAACGGAAGAACATATCCAAGGTGTTGAACTCGATATGGAGCTGGATTCCTATGAAGATTATTCTTCGGGCCAGGCAGAAGGACGAACTGAACTCAACCTTGGTGTAAGTAAGAATTTTTTGGATGAACGACTGACTGTACGTGTAGGTGGAAGCATAGATCTGGAAGGTGATCAGCGTCGTAAACAGCAGGCCTCAGATTTTATCGGAGATCTGTCTGTGGAATATCAACTTACTGAAAATGGTTTTTGGCGCACGCGTGGATTTCGGAAAAACACCTACGAAGGAATTATTGACGGGGAAATTATTGAAACCGGAATTTCACTGATTTTCAGCCGGAGCTACAATAAGATTCATGAAATTTTTCAAAAACCGGAAGAGAATCAGGAGAGCGATTATCCTGAAGATTCACCTGAAAGTGAAGAAAAGGATGAATAGCACCGGAAGAAAATATTTCAGAATTTGTCTGTTTATGTTGGTGGGATTCTGGTTCACCGGTTGCAACGTCACCAAACATCTTTCAGACAACGAAGCACTATATGTTGGCTCAAAAGTAGAGTTCGAAACCAACCATAAAATAGATCAGGAACCGGAACTCAGGGATGAAATTGATGAGGTAATCAAACCGGAAGCCAACCGGAAAATCCTGGGAATGCGTCCTGCCCTGTGGATTCATTTCCAGGTAAAAGAACCCGACAGGCAAAAGGGTCTGAAATACTGGCTAAAATATAAACTCGGGAAACCTCCGGTTCTCATCAGTGATGTAAGACCCGAATCGATCAGTAAATTGATTCAGAACAGGCTTTATAACCACGGATTTTTCAATTGTACTGTAAATCACGAAATCGTCGATACAGGAACCAGGAAAAAGCGGGTAATCTACACTGCCGAGCTGGACCGTCCATACACGCTCGACACGGTGCACTTCGAAAGAGATTCTACCATCCTGGGCATGGAAATTCTTTTTACAAATGCCCGTACGCTGCTACGGGAGGGAAATCGCTACAATCTCGAAACATTCCAAAACGAACGTGAAAGAATTGAAAATACGATTCAGGATAGCGGATACTACTATTTTAATACCGACCATTTGCACATTGCCGCCGACACCACCATCGGTGATAAGAAAATGAATGTATATCTGGGAGCCGGCGAAAACATACCCCCCGAAGTAAAACAGGTGTACTATATCGGCGAAATTGAAGTCTATTCCAATTATCAGTTATCACATGGAGATGAACCTCA
>CAZJLZ010000489.1:0-2969 GCA_964546775.1 uncultured Cryomorphaceae bacterium
GAAGGTGGTCAGGCAATCTGGGATGCTCAGAATTTCCAGGCAAATAGAGTCACTACAGGAGTTTATACTGCGCTATGCACCGCACCTGAAGGAAACTCTAAATGCGTTGCAAAAATCATGGTGGTTCGATAACCAGATGAAAACGTTTTCAAAAGGTATTGTTCTACGTTCAATCGATTATTCTGATACCAGTGCAATTGGTAAAATTTTTACGCACAACAATGGCCTCCGTTCGTTTTTGATTCGCGGCGTTAAAGGCAAGCGTAAAAAAACGGCCTATTTGCAACCACTTAGCCTGATCGAATTAGAATATCACCTGCACGAACGGAAAGAATTAATTGTTGCCGGCAACATCCGGTTTTTGGAAAGTTACCATAGTATTCCGATTCATCCTCACAAAAGGATGGTGGGTCTTTTTCTGGCGGAAGTGCTTGGCGAAGTTGTCAAGAGCGATCACATTGACGAGCCGTTGTTCGATTATATTCATTCTCACCTTTTGTTGTTCGACATGGAAGAATGGAACCCAAACTTTCACCTGTTTTTTCTGGCAGGCATGAGCCAATATCTCGGATTTTACCCACTTATTCCACCAGCACCTGATTATTTCGATCCTGAAAACGGAGCGTTTGTGCCGGCACCTGCAAACAGCCTCACTTTGATCAAAGGTATTGAATCCGAACTTCTTTTCCGTGTATTTACTCAATCATGGGAAGAATTGAAAACCATGAAAATGAACCGTGAATTGCGCAATAGGTTAACAGTCACGATGATTAAATACTTCGAATACCATTCATCAGGTATGAGAAAGCTTAAATCTTTAGATGTATTGACCGAAGTAATCAATGAATAAAAATTCCTTTCATTTCCACTTCTACCATTCCGTTGAATTCTATTACTTTTCGAAGCCTTTAAAACGAAACCAATGAATCGATCCATTGCAATCTGCGCCTTTATAACAGCAATGTCTGCCGCCTGTACACCAGAAGAATCTACAAAAATTAATACCATGCAAGTAATGAAACCGCCTATCGCACTAATACAACCTGAAACACTAATCACGCACAACGACTCCCGCATCGATGAATATTTTTGGATGCGGCTCTCTGATGAACAGAAAGAACAAGGTGAGAAAGATCCGCAGACAAAGGAAGTAATGGAATATCTACGCGCAGAAAATGAATACACTGATGCTGTGATGAAGCCGACTGAATCGTTGCAGAAAGACTTGTACGATGAAATTATTGCCCGTCTGGATCCAACCGATCAGTCTGTGCCATATTTGTATAATGGCTATTACTATTATTCTAAATACGAAGAGGGAGCGGAATATCCTTTGCATTGCCGAAAAGCCGGTAGTTTGAGTGCTCCGGAAGAGATTATGCTGAATGAAGCGCAGCTTGCTGCGGATCATGAATATTATGATATAAGTGGAGCCAGTGTCAGCAATGATAATCAACTAGTGGCTTTCGGCGAGGATACACTCAGCCGAAGAATCTACACCATTCGCTTCAGAAATCTTGCAACGGGTGAATGGCTGTCGGATCAAATTCCAGGGACAAGCGGTAATGTGGTGTGGGCAAACGACAACAAAACGGTGTTTTACACCACTCGCGACAAAGCTTTGCGAGCATATAAGATTTTCAGACACACCCTTGGAACTCCTGTTGAAGAGGATGTAGAAGTTTTTCACGAATCAGACGAAACATTCAGATGCGGAATTTTTAAATCCAAGTCAGAAAGCTTTCTGATAATTTCTTCGAATTCTACTGTTTCGGATGAGTTCCTCGTACTCGATGCAAATAATCCGACAGGAGAATGGAAGGTATTCCACCCGCGCGAGCGAGGGCTCGAGTATCAGATAGATCACTTAGGAGACTATTTCTATGTCCTTACAAATTGGGAAGCACCGAATTTTCGGTTGATGAAGACAGCTCCTGAAAATACGAAGAAAGAAAAATGGGAAGAAGTTATTCCACACCGCGGGAATGCGCTGATTGAAGAAATTGAATTGTTTGCCGACTACCTTGTTCTGCAAGAAAGAAGCGAGGGCCTTGCAAAGGTGCGAGTGATTCCTTGGACTGGAGAAGGAGATCATTACATCGAGTTTGACGATGCTTCGTATGTATCGGGAATCGGTACAAACAAAGAAGTCAATACCGATATCCTTCGAATTGGCTATAGCTCGCTAGTTACGCCCGGCTCTGTCTATGACTATAACATGAAAGACCGAAGCCTAGAGCTGATGAAACAGCAAAAAATTATGACCGGCTATAAAGCCGAAGAATATAACTCCGAAAGACATTGGGTAACTGTCAGCGACGGAGTCAAAGTGCCGGTCTCGCTGGTGTATAAGAAAAGTCATTTTAAGAAAGATGGCAGTCTTCCACTGTTGCTGTATGCGTATGGTTCCTACGGACATAGTTCAGATCCTCATTTCCGGTCTACCATTTTAAGTTTGCTCGACCGCGGATTTGTTTTTGCCCTGGCTCACATACGAGGTGGTCAGGAAATGGGAAGGAGTTGGTATGAAGATGGAAAGTTGATGACGAAAATGAACACTTTTACCGACTTTATCGATTGCGGTGAATTTCTTATCAATGAAAAATATTGTGCAGAGGACCAGTTGTATGCGATGGGTGGAAGTGCCGGGGGATTGCTGATGGGAGCCGTGATGAATATGAAGCCGGAGCTATGGGCGGGAGTGATTGCAGCAGTACCTTTTGTAGACGTGGTAACCACTATGCTCGATGAAAGCATTCCTCTGACAACCGGGGAATACGATGAATGGGGAAATCCAAACGACCCAGAATTTTATCATTACATGAAGTCGTATTCTCCCTACGACAATGTTCGGGAGGCACTTTATCCGAATGTGTTGGTTACTACCGGATACTGGGATTCACAGGTGCAATATTGGGAGCCGGCAAAATGGGTGGCGCGACTGAGGGCGAAGAATCAGAGCAACCATC
>CAZJLZ010000490.1:0-2727 GCA_964546775.1 uncultured Cryomorphaceae bacterium
ATAATAATATCGAGTTCCTCGGGTTGCATTCCTGCGCGATCCAATGCTTTTTTCAGTGCTCCTTCAGACAGTTCAATACTCTTTTCGATAAAAAAGTCATTCTTGTCCTCGAACGAGGTCTCTCTAAAAACCTCGTCGATATCCATTATGGAATAGCGCTTATCTACCTCGGCGTATTTGAAAATCCGCAGCACCTTATCCCGAAGTCTTTTCGGTTGGCCGATGAGCCATTCGTCGATGTATGGCAGAATATCGTCCGTTGTCCGACTGAATGGCGGCAACTGAATGCCTGTGGACAATATTTTAATCGGAATCTTGCTCATGCCATAAAAGTAAAAGGTACCTGAATGCCCATTTCCATTGAACCGAATAATGGTTGAATCCACTTTCCATGGCAACGGTTTTCAGTTCGTTTTTGATGAAGGCCCGTTGTACCGAAATTGAACCATCGTGACGGGCCATATACGGAGCTGCAGTAAATCTCGCAAAGATGTTAAATAATATCCACGCAACAGGCGACCGATGCAGGTCGTTCATCAAAACAGAAACTCGTTGGATATTCCATTTCCGGACCAAATCAATTATGCTCTCGGTCGTTAGGTGATGAAAAAATAAGGTACCGGTAACAATGTCAAATCGACTGTAATCAAATGCCGGATCCAATGCGTCGGCGCAAATAAATGAAACCTCGTTCAACCTGAAATCAGCATTGGCGGAATCAATGGCGCTTTGACTAATATCCAAACCTGTAAAGCGAATATCCTGAGAAACAGTAGTTGACCATTTCTGCATGACGAGCAACTCCTGCCCGGCACCACAGCCGAGATCGAGTATGTGCCATTCTTTTTTAGATGGATCGGTTTGAATCAATTGATTCAAACCGCTGATCAATGCACTGTATCCACCCAACACCCGATTAACGAAATGAATGTACCGGAGTGCTGAATGCAGAGCTTCCGGATCGGCAAGGGGATCATCGATTAATTCCTTGTGCAGGGAACGATATTTAAAATCGGTCTTCAATCTATTAAAGATAGGACTTAGTGCTGACCTTACAAGATTAAGCTATCAATGCTTTCGGAGATTATCACACAAGTGTTGCTTCACCATGTGTTTGGCGAATGATGGCGGGCGTTAATGCAGGCCAAAAAGACAATACCCCTATTGCTGCGTTGGAAACTACCGGTATTCCCATCAGTGTTTGCAGCCGGTTTCCCCACCACATCCTTGAGTCAAAACGGTTGCTCCACTCCCGGCTGTATTCTTGTTCGAGCTTATCGCGTGAAAACTTTCCGTTCGCAGATTCATGGATCAACGATGCCAACCGGTACCCAGAATGTATCGCCATAGCCATTCCATTTCCACACAACGGGCTGATCATTCCGGCTGAGTCACCGGCCATGAGGATGTGATCGGACACTGCTCTTTTGGCTCCGAAAGAAAAATTGGAAATGGTCAATGGTCGGCTGAACAATTCGGTTGAGGCTTCAAAAACTTCTGCCAACCTTTGATTTTTCCATAGAACATCGCGTTCAAATTGTTCAATGTTGCCCGACCGCGTAAGGTCATTGGCAGTGGCCAAATAACAAATATTCACCCGACCGTCTTCAACTCGAGATACACCACAATACCCTCCTTTAAAATTGTGCAGAGCGACGAGATCATCAGGGAAGTCTAGCCGGACATGCCTTTTTACCGCGATATATTTGCCATTTTCTTCCGGAACCGCGTCCCTGGAAACACTACTGAAGTTGCTTGTTTTTCCAAATGCACCGATTACAAATTCGGCAGAATAATTTTTACCCGTGGTTTCAATCTGAAAAGTGTTTCCATCAAACGCTGCATTAGTCACCTTACACTTCGAAAAAATCTGGACACTGAATTCGGTGGCTTTTTTAGCCAATAATTCATCCAATCTAAACCTGCTGAGTCCGAAAGCTCCAAGGGGAAGTTGAGCTGAAACCACTTTACCGGATAAAGAGCTGAGTTGGAACCGTTGAATTCGGGTTGCACCCAAGGCAAAAGGGTCGATACCGAAACTATTCAATACAGGAAGTACTTCGTTTGAGACGTATTCGCCGCAGACTTTATGTCGAGGATAATTCTTTTGCTCTAAAACTACTACGCGTCGACCCTTACGCGCCAGTTGAATAGCAGCCGTTAGTCCCGCCAGACCTCCGCCGATAATCGCAACTTCGTAATGATTTTCAGATTCTCGCTGCATATCACCCAAAGTTACAACTACTCCGGGTGATCAGGGAAAAACAACTATGAACAATAAAATACCGGGAAAAGATGGTTTTAGATTAATTCAGGTAGAACACGTGAAGTGGATCGATATAATGCTCACTGTCGAGCAAGCTTTCCATTGCGCGTATAAATTGCGGGTTGTTATCGTATCGAATACATTCCTCCACAAAAAAATCGCCCATTGAATATACCCTCAACTTCTCTTCACCTTTCAATTTTTCGTCAATCAACATTCCAAACTCTTTTACCAAGCGGATCTTTTCGTTGAAATTAAGGATATTGTATTCCAGGGCCGTCATATTTTCAGGTATTGGTCAAGCAAATATATCGATTCATCGGATGATTATCAATATTTGTCGACTAAATTAACGGGGTTCCCGGAGACTATAATTGGCCTGGATGGTATTGCCAAGATCTCAGAAATGGGGAAAGTCGTAACTTTAGGGCTCAATTCTGCATTATGGAAGAACAGGAGAA
>CAZJLZ010000491.1:0-2977 GCA_964546775.1 uncultured Cryomorphaceae bacterium
TGGAATGTAAAGTTTCTTGTCACCATTTACTGCAAAAAAAAAAGCTGACCTGGTGCACTGGTCAGCTTCTTTAACAAATAAATCATCTTTGATTTATTTTTTCTTGATGCGGGTACTCTCTTTAAAAGACTTTGATGTTACGTTCACGGTGTAAGCACCTTCTGGCAAACCAGCCATGTCGATTTCGAAAGTTTGGGTACGACTTGTCACCATATATACTTCCTGGAGAACAACGTTGCGATCACTCAATACCTGAACGATTACACGTTCCTTTGCTCCAGCGGTAGCCATAACCAAAGTAAGCGTTTGACTGTTGTCATCGTATCCGATCCGTACCTGAGCTTCTCCTCTTTCTTCCATTTCGAATACATTGGATTCAGTACTGAAGGCTTCCTGTGGTTGCGTTCCAAAAATGAAAGCTGCGATGAGGGTGATGTAAGCTAATTTTTTCATGATGTTGCGTTTTAAATTTGAAGTTTGAATTAGATTGAATGTTTGAGTTTGGGTACTGTTACATCAGAACAGCGAAAAAGGTTACAAAAAAAGTTGAAGTATGATCACTCACCTATCACTATTACCTGATCTTGTGTAATTTAAATATCTCATCCAACAAGTAAATAATTTCACAGGAGCATGTCTAATCGCGCCACCAGATGGATCATTTGCCTTAAAAAACAAGTTTTATGGGGGAAAAGGTGGGTTTAATTTCAAATATCGGGCAATCTGTACACACCATTAAATGGTATTGCCTCAGTTATACTATGTAATAGAAATGCTTATAAAACAGACAGGCTATTCAGTGTTGCTCATATTGTGTTGGTGCAATATGGTCTCTTTAACATGACGATTTAATTGCACAAGCACAACTCAGCACTTCCTGCTTCTATAAATTGTTAAGACTTATCTATACTAATGACGAATTATGCGTTCTACTTCGGTACCCGTCGCGGTTTCTATGTGCAACAGGTAGACGCCGGTCGGAATTCCCGAAAGGTCAAGTTCAATAGCCGTACCATTGATACTGCTTCTGAGCGGTGCTTCCATTTGTTTCCCCCATACATCGTACATGACAAGGCTCCGGATTTCACCGGAATGTGAAGATACAGTTATCCCTTCCTTTGCAGGGTTTGGAAAAACGGAAATGCCGGAGGAAGGTTCAATGGGATCATCCAGCGTAGTAATGACCGGGCAGTGAGAAGAATCGGGGTTGAGTTCGAGGTAATTGCCCGGTGTCAGATCCTGTCCTTCCAGACCCGGATAATCGGAACCGTATCTGTAGGAACGAAAAACCACGTTGGCAGCAGTCGGAGGATCGCCCTGAGTGAGATGATCATTTCCGGCTATTGGAGTGAAATATTCCCACACCAATTCATTGTTCTCGTCGATTTCGAAAAACATTCTTCTTGCACCGGCACAAATGAGTGTGTGTTCGTTGGGCAAACGCTGAGCGCCGGATATAAACGACGAGTAAAAAGAAAGGCTGTCGGGTTTTACATAGTGCCAGTCGTAATCAACGGGTAAAAAAGGAAGCGTAGTATTGTCGTAATGACCGATTGAATCAACCGGCGGATCGATGATGTCTACCGATGAATAACCGGCGCATGGTGGGGGACAAGGTCTGCCTCCTCCATTGTTGAATACCATAATCTTTCCGGCATCGATTCCTTCGGTAACCCACTGTGCATCGTGCTGTTTGAAGAACATCCGGTCGGTTTCATCCCCGGCGTCGTACATGGCGGGGTTGCCCCAGCGGTATAAAATATCTCCTCCCTTACCGGAATTTCCTCCGCTGTGCGATGCCGCTTCTGCTGTTGTCGTGCTGTGGTCGATGACCCAGATTTCGGAATAGGCATGGGCGCTGAGAATAATCTGGTCCAATTCGGCATTGTAGTCTACGCTGTTGATGTGTACAAAGTCGGGCGTATTGGACACCGCATTGAGATCCACGCGTTCGGGATAATCGGCTACCACACCGAAATTCTCTTTGTCGGGGTCGAGGTCCTGCACTACATGATCCCACAGGTGCCATTCCCACACGATGCTGTCGTTCGCCGGGTTCACTTCCACCAGGTGCTCGGGCCAAAGGGTTTGGGCATCTTCCGAGAAAAAATCCGGATTGCGTCCGGCGGCAATTGCCTCATCGATGGTTTTGAGCTCCCACGCCAGGATGAGCACGTTGCCGTTTGGCAGGTATTCCACGTCGTGGTGTGCCCTGACCAGGGAATCGGAATACTTGTATGACCACTCTACGTTGCTGTTCCAATCGTACAGCTTTACAAAACCACCGCCACCGCCATGGACCAGTATCATTGCGGCAGTATCCTCTTCGGTCCTAAGTAATTTTCCAGTCTCCAATAAATATACTGAAGCACCCGCAATCCTGTTGCTTTCCCATCGGTTAACCTCTCTTCCACAAGCGTCTATTAAATAAGTATTGGTACCATCCAAAGGAGTAAACAAGGTATAGCCGTCGATCACTTCATCCGGTGTATAGTAGGTAACCCCAATGGTATTCTGAGCCTGGATGGCAGTACAAATAAAAACCAGAAGCATGGTTGAAAAAAAAGATGTCTTCATGAGCCGGATGATTGTATGGTGATAAAGCGTTTATTAAGGAAGCGAAATTAAGAATTTAAACTGTTGTGGCTGGCAGTCCCGGCATATTGAAAATTCGGCACCCGAACATGATCCATTTTCGAGAGTCGCCAGCTAACATTTCCGGTTGAAGGTTTCGGGAAGGTATATGCTGAAATGATTCGGTTCACGCTCCGTGTAGGGTAAGCTACTTTTTCTTAACTTATATGTCTGAAACCTGAAAAACAGTAAAATTCACAAAACAATTCTATTGAAATGGCAACTTAAAGACGGCTTTAAACGTAAATTTGCGTCAACAGAAAAGCATAGCATATACAGTTACATACATTCACTATGATTCGATCATTACTTACGGGTGCTGTCTTGCTGGCAGCTATTGGAG
>CAZJLZ010000492.1:0-4278 GCA_964546775.1 uncultured Cryomorphaceae bacterium
GTTCGGCAGCGTCCACATGGATCCGCCTCCGAAGGCAGCACGACCCCACGCCCCGGTCACGACGACCGCAAATACGGCACCCGACACCGCTACACCAACCCGCCCCCAACCCGCGCAGAGCAAGAGCAACGCTATCAGGAAACCATACGGTACTACAGCTTATTTACGCGCCAGGGAATGCGGTTGCCACGCCGCGAATGGTGGAAGCGTTTCGATGTGGTGTTTCGCGAAGGGTTTAATTTTGGTTATGGTAGAATTGGCATTTACTCGGTTTTTGCACCCTTATTGTTCGCAGTATTTCATTTCTTCCGGTATGGAATAACCGCAACAGGATTTTTCTGGCTTGTGGCATCAATTTTCTTTTTTCGATCATCCTATCGAAGTGCGGTGCGAAACATAGCCGAGCGTGAGATGAAGAGGAATTAATGAATTCACAATCCAATACAAGAAAATACGAATGCGAGCAGAGAGTGTGAGATTATTTTGATACAAAGTTGGGTCTTGAGATTTCTTGTCTATGGCAATCTAACATTGCTATAAGATTACAAGGATGTCTAAAAGCATCCCACTAAATCATGGCTTTTTATTCCTATTATTGGTTTAAAACCAACCGCTATGATCAAATATCTAATCCTTCTCCTTTTTTCTTTACCGGTAATTCTTCATGCTCAAGTTTACGATTGGGGACACGTCATCGGAAAATGGGGAACTAAAATTGCCGCAACTACAGACAGCACCATGACTTATTTAGGATCGTTTGAAGATACGGTCACATTGCACGGAAATGAAGAAAATATCCTTCTCGAGAATGATGGAGTCGGGAGTTATATTGCAACTTTTGATGCGCAGGGAAATGTCGTTCATGCTTTCTCGCTCCATGGGTTTGTAACAGCTTTTGACATTGATTCGGAACAAAACCTTTATGTGGCAGGCCAGTTCACAGATACACTGCACTTCAATTCCGCCTTTATTGATACCATCCTCGTTTCCAATGGTCTGTACGTAAATTATTTTGCAAAATACAACAGCACCGGCGAACTTTTGTGGGTGACTTCAACCGGAGCCGAAGGGGAACCCGTAGAAGTTGCGATTGACAACAATGGAAACATGTATGTTGCAAGTAACAGAAACGGGACATATGTTAGCTTAAATGAAAGTACGTGGGAGATGGAGTACTTTCCAACCAAATTCGTGGTGTTGAATAAAATAAGTGTAGAAGGTGAATCCGATTGGCAATTGAAAACAACCGATGGAAATCTTTATGCAGAATGTGTGATTACAACTACAGGCATAGAAATCGATACTGAGGGTAATTTATATTTAATTGCGAATGGAGCGGGATATATAAATTTTTTCTTGTCAGGGGATCCGGAGACGATTGCAATAGAAGATTACTCCGCCATTATTATGAAGTTGACATCTGAGGGTAGTATAATATGGACACATATTCTTTCATCCAACGATGAATCTGAAATATTTGACATCACTTCTTCACCAAACAATAACCTTTTCACCGTAGTAGGTAAATTTCATAATTCGCTGGACTTACCATCGGATTTCACAGATATTGAACTCAATGGCTACGGTCAAACCACACGTTTCATAGCTCACTTCGATACTGCCGGCTTATTCTCCCATGCCTTTATGATTGGGGCAGAATCGCCGTATTTTGAATGGTATAATTACAACCATTCCATTGCCTTGGACAACAACAACAATATATTTATTGCTGGTTTACTAACAACGTCCACGGATCTTGATCCAGGACCTGATACTTTTGAACCCGGGCAAAATTTCATTGCCAAGTACAATGAAGACGGGGACTTTTTATGGGCCGGTAATACTGGCGACCATGATATCGATTTTGGCGGAAAACTAGCTACCGATTCTGAAGGCAGTGTGTATCTCTGTGGACGACTAGGCAATCCAGTTGAGTTTAGTCCCGGCAACCCGTCTTCCCTTTTACAACCTGAGGGGGAATACAGCGGTTATCTTGTAAAGTTCAGTGTAGATGTTTTATTGAATAATGCTATAACATTTAAGGAAATTAATATGTCTATTCGCATTTATCCAAATCCTGCGGTAACCCATCTTAACATTATGATCAACAATGCTGGTCAGACAAATACGATGTCCACGCTTACAGACATCAATGGTAAATTTCTGAAATCAACTTTGCTGCGCAATGGGCACAACTCTATTGATTTGACTCCGTATCCTACCGGAATCTACCTCCTATCTACCGGCAACCGGACGCATCGCGTAACAAAGCTGTAAAAAACTGCATTCACCCAAATTGCCCGTACCTTTGCCTTTTCAAACAACAGCGATGAAAGGAGTGAAAGATCAACAGCGGATTCTCGGGAAACTGGGCATAGAAGAACTGAACCCAATGCAGGAAGAAGCGCTTTCGGTGATCTGCGACAACGATGAAGTAATTCTGCTGTCTCCGACTGGAACCGGAAAAACTGTGGCGTTTTTGCTTCCAGTAATTGCGCAGTTGAAACCGGATGTTTTAGGGGTTCAGGCGTTGATTCTCGCGCCTTCGCGCGAATTGGCCATGCAAATCGAACAGGTGCTGCGTGATATGGGATCGGGTTTTAAGGTAAATTCGGTTTACGGTGGACGCGCAACCTCTCAGGACAAACTCGACCTGCAACACCCGCCCACCGTGTTGATCGGAACTCCGGGTCGCGTAGCAGATCATTTTCGCAGGGAAACCTTTTCTGCCGATGGCATCCACACCTTGGTGCTCGATGAATTCGATAAGTCGCTGGAAATTGGTTTTGAAGCCGACATGAGCGGGATTATCGTAGAATTACCGGCGCTCAGGAAAAAAATTCTCACATCGGCGACCCAAAAGGTTCAAATTCCGGAATTCGTTGCAATCAAAGAACCAGTTTACATTGACTACCTCGACGAAGGGGTAGAGCGTCTACAAATTAAAACGGTCGTCTCTGATGATCTCGACAAGCTGCCTACGCTACTGCAATTACTACGTCACCTGGGAAAACAACCTGGAATCGTATTCTGTAATTTCCGTGAAAGCATCGAACGTGTCAGCGATTACCTCGCCAAAAACGGTCTCGAACACGATTGCTTTTACGGTGGGATGGAACAACGCGATCGCGAGCGCGCTCTGATCCGTTTTCGCAACGGAACCCATAATATTCTTCTGGCTACCGACCTCGCCGCCCGTGGAATTGATGTCCCCGAAATTCAGTTCATCATCCATTTTGAACTTCCGCCCCGCCCCGATGAGTTTACGCATCGAAATGGTAGAACGGCACGGATGAACGCCGAAGGGACGGCGTATGTTCTCAAGTGGAACCAACAGGATCTCCCTCATTTTATTAAAAAGCTGAAACCGCCGGTTGTTCACCCGAAGGAACTTGAACAAGCCAACCCGGCAAAAAGTGCCGAATGGAAAACGCTGTATGTTTCCGGCGGACGGCGGGACAAAATCTCGAAAGGAGACATTGCGGGTCTGTTTATGAAACAAGGCAAACTGAAACCCGATGAATTGGGGTTGATTGAAATTAAACAGGATTGTGCTTTTGTAGCCGTGCGATCGGAAAACGTGAATGCATTGTTGCCGCTGGTGACGAATACCAAGCTGAAAAAGAAAAAGGTTCGCGTATCGGAGGTGGTTTAATTACCTATTCTGCACTCCCGGGAGTAATTCTGATTCATTCTGTTTTCAATTCAGAATCGAACCAATCGATGACCATTTCATTGAGCGCTTCTTTCCGGTCAGAGAAAATATGATCGGTGTCAACAATTTTGAGTTCGCAATCATACCCTATTTCCTGTAATTGTTCAGCCATTTTAACCCCTTGCTGATAATTTACCTGTTCGTCACGCGTTCCGCACAATATCAACAGGCTGCTTTCTGTGTGCAATAAATGCGGCCAGTACAGCGCTGATCTTTTTTTAAGTTCCGCGTCTTTGTTCATCCAGTAATCGGGAATGCATTCAGCGAAAACCTGTCCTTCCATTCGGGGTCTTTCGGCGATGGTTTGAAACAAGTCTGTCGGACCATTTCCGACAATCGCAGTATTTATGCGATTCGATTCTCTGAGCGCGAGGTAAGTCATCATCCCACCTCTCGACCACCCGAACATCCCGATACGTGTGGTATCTGCTTTGTCGATTTCTTTTATGGTTTCGGTTAGCGCCAACACATCGTTCAGTTCGGCACCTCCGAACTCGTCTTTGTCCCGGTAATTGCTTCCGATAATGACATAACCGCGGGCTGCCAGTTTCGATGTGTACATT